>CAZYGV010000015.1:0-13411 GCA_964647155.1 uncultured Thermoproteales archaeon
AGGTGGTGCAGGTACTTTAACGGAGATATGCATGGCTTATGGATTGGGTAAACCTATTGTTGTACTTGAGGGTACAGGTTTTGTAGCTGATAGGTTAAAGACTATGTTCCCTGATGGATATATAGATCACAGGAGGCTCAGTAGATTGGTATTTACCTCTGATCCTAAGGAAGCTGTTGAACTAGCAATTAAACTAGGTAAGAGGTATAGGGGTAGGATTGAGGTGAGACCTTAGTGAACAGCGAAGAACTTGAGAAATTACTGGAGAAGGTTAGGGATAGTACAAAGTTAGCTATTCTCAGAAAGCTCTGCGAGGTTGATGAGGCTTCACTAGATGATCTTGCTGAGGCAACTGGTAAACATAGAACAACTGTATTTCGGCATCTTGCACATCTCTGTTCACTTGGTTTAGTTGAATACCGTACATGTGATCACAGGAAGTTCTACAGGATACCCGATAAGTATCGTGAAGTTCTAAAGGAACTACTTAGAAGGGAAGTACCTGAATTCAGGGATATTGAGGTCTCTAAGTATCCTCTCCTTTACAGGTTCAAGCTTAAGATACTCCCAATTCTCGTAGTGTTACCTCCAATTATCTTAGCTGCCATTGGTGTTGCTGGATTTCTAGTACCTAGACCTGTCTCCTTCCTAGCTAGGGTTCTGTGGTTAACCATATTCCTCCTACTAGCGTACCTAACATTTAAGATCACTAAGAAGCTCCTCTAAGCCCCTTCAGTACACTCAACACCTCACTACTACACTTGATGAAACCTAATCTCTCTAACCTCTCCAAGATCTCAACCATGTGTGGTTTCCTCAATTCACAGATAGACAATACATTTTCATTACACAGTACTTCACTTGGTTCACCCTCAGCAATGATATGACCATCATGCATTAGGTACACGTAGTCTGCTAACTCATAAGCTAGATCAACGTCGTGTGTAGCAACGACAACACACTTACCTTTACGCTTTAGGTCACGTACTACGTACTCAATAACTTCAATGTACTTTGGACTTAAGTAAGCAGTTGGCTCATCAAGCAACAGTAGAGTTGGTTCATAAACCAGTACAGAAGCAAGTGCAACTCTCTTCTTCTCACCACTACTCAACCTATACGGTACTCTACCAAGTAGATGCTCAATACCCAACAACTTAGATACCTCACGAACTCTAGCATCTAGATCCTCTCTGTGCAAATCAAGCTGCTTAAGCACGAAAGCAATCTCATCATAGACACTAGAGCAGAATAGCTGATCATCAGGATCCTGAAAAACAATACCAATTTCCCTCCTAACCTCACGACCATATTCCCAAATCACCTTACCCCTAAACCTAACAACACCTCTACAGGGTCTAAGCAAACCAGCGAGAACAAGTAGGAGAGTAGTCTTACCACAACCATTAGGACCCAAAACAGCGACAACACTACCAGACTTCAACTCAAGAGATACACCCCTCAGAGCATAAGTACCATCAGGATACCTAAACCAAACATCACAACACTCAAGCAAAACACCCAAGGTGTAGCACCTCCACTAAGTACACTAACAGGTACAGAGACATAACAATCAACCACACACAATCGAGATAAGACCTCAATACGCCCCCACAATGGAATGAGCAGAGAAAGTACATAGATCTAGAGGAGAAGGCCAAAGACCTAGCCTCAAAAGCTAAGTAAACTCTCCAAGCCCTGTAAAAACAACGAAGCAGCAGATCACCACAACAAGAGGCCAATACATACCACGTAGTACTGAGCTTACTAGTAATCAACCTAGCTTCTCTTGCAACTAAGAGTGAAGAAACTTCTCGAATAGCAACGGGAATGTACCTGATAGTGAAGTGAATCAACTTAGCTACAACACCTGACCTATCGATCAAGTACAAACCAGCTAAAACCCTAGAAAAACCAGCGTAACCAATCCACGCAACAGCAATAGCAACAGCACCTAAACACCTAAGCAGTAGATCAATAAACCTAGTGAGCCCATCGCGACCCACAACATAGATACCCACCCCCAAATCAGATAGTAGTAAAGGAAGACCAACAACAGTGAGGAACAGAGCAGCAACAGCAAGCACCTTGAAGTACTCCCTCAAAATTCGTCCAAGAAAAGCAATCACAGTAGCAACAATTAAGCCAACAAAGGACCTAATACCGAGAGGTACAGCAGGTAGAAATGAAGTTACGGAAACAGTTACCAAGAGAAAAACAAAGGCAATCATAGGTGAGATCTCGGTATCTCGATCTCTCGTGAGGACCCTAAGTACATCACCAACAGCTTCAAGGTACCTGGCAACAAAGCTCTCGCTGTATCTCAAGTACGTACTACCTCCTCCTAGCTACGTACCTCAGAGCAAAGCCGATACCCAGTATTATCAGGACGCCAATGAAACCAGACACTATGTAGCCAACGGAGAGACCAAACCAGTCCTCTGGTAGACCGGGTACCGTGTAGTCTGGAAATGGTGACCAATACAACTCCTTCTCCTCAAGACCTAGTACCTCAGCAGCTACATCTAGAGGCTCGTGATAGCCGACAAGTTCTGCACCAATAACACCAAAGAGTGGGCTAATGAGCACCAACACAATTATCGTTATGAGTGCTCTCCTACTAAACACATTCCCACCCCTTACTTACCTAGTGTTAAGACGAGACTAGGTGCCTTAGACACTAGGTACTGAACGACAAGTGCTGTAATCAATCCCTCAATTATGCCAAGTGCGAAGTGCCATAGTCCCATGACAGGTACCGATATTGCTACACCATAGGGGAACGCTGGTGAGTAGCCGATCTAGATACCACAGGCAATACCAGCAAGTGTTATACCGAACCAACCACCTAGGAATGCACCTACGAAGATACTCCACTTCTTCTTACCGAAGTACGTCGTGAACAACCTGAAGAGCGCATACCCAATGAGTACATCTATGATACCCATGTTCAGTACGTTAGCACCAAGAGTAGTGATACCACCATCGTGAAATACGAGGCATTGAATCAGCAGTACTATGAATATAGCTAGCTCACCTAACCAAGGACCTAGTAGTATACCTGCGAGAGCACCACCAACAAAGTGTAGACTTGTCCCCCCAGGAAGTGGCCAATTAAGCATCTGTGCAGCGAAGATACCTGCAGCGAGTAGTGACGTAAGTGTCGTTACTTCAGGACTTAATGCAGCACGACTCTTAACTATGGCAATGATGGTGTAGGCAATGAATATCACGTAGCAGATACCAGCTGTCACTGGATCAAGGAATCCATCTGGAATATGCATACTTAGACACCACCGGATTCCAAGTTATTACTATACAAATTAATAAGTATTAACATCGTTAGTGTTACGATGTCGTAGCTCGGTAGGTAATCCTTATAGCCTTGTAGTGGAAAACTCGTATAGATCAAAACGGGTAGGTCTCTACATGTGATGAAGGGTCCATGCTATGAGCAGAGATCGATGAAGAAGCTAGCCGCTGCTGATCTAACTAAGGGTCTAGAGAAAATATTTCTCAAGTTACACGTACTACCCTCAACGCCAACACTCGTAGTGATTTTAGCTTCTACACTACTCATCTACACAGTAACGACATGGAGTATAGTCAAGGAGGTCAGTAAGGTAATTAGAAGTAGCTTCACGTATCTCTACTGCATACTCACAATGCTGGTACTAACCTGGTTACTCGCTAAGATTCTCAACATAACGTACATGAATCTCCGTAGAGCACTAGGCTTAACAACAGTACTAGCAATGTCATCACTACCACTAAGCATACTAGCAAACACAGTATCGACTAAGGTATGTGGACATATAATCCTCATAGCAACAATATATCCTCACAGTGTGATCTCTGTGGCATTCCATCAAAGCAATTCACTAGCAATGGCATTCCTCTATAGCTATCTCGTGTACCTACCTATCTTCATCACATCAGCACTAACACTAACAACAATCCCCCAGACAATACTCGTTACCACGATCTACGTAACATCACCAGTACTCACATACCTACTATACAGAGAGCTAACTACTAAGTGCATGAAGATGACCAAGATACCGACATTCCACCTCGTATCAGCATTCCTAAAGTGGTTCTTCGAAAATGATGGATCTGACCTAGAGAAAGTACTCACAACACTATCGACAATAGAGCGTAGAGAAGCAACAGTAATTGAGATACTACCAGAGAAATCCACTAAAATAGCTATAGTACCACTACCATACCATCCAGGACCTTTCAGAGGTGTTGGTGGTGCATATCTGGTACCAACCCTCTACAGGAAACTACGTGATCTAGGTTACGTACCCATAGTACTACACTCAGAAGGAAGCCATGAACTCGACCTAGTATCGAGAGAAGACGTACACCAGGTAGTAAATAAATTAGCTATGCACCTAACTACATGCAATGTACCTGACAACGACTTGGTAATTAGCAGTAGGATCATCACAAGAGAAGAAGATGACTTCAAAATCGAAGGATTAATACTATACAAAGTACCACTTATCTTCATTGAGAGAATAAATACATCAACAGATGACATACCACTAGACATAGCGAACACAGTGAAGAAACTAGCAAATGCAGACCACATCGTAATAGTAGATAACCAGAACAAGCTAACACCTATACACCCACCCTGGACAGAACAGGAGATGTACACCTTATCGAAATGTATATCACACGTAGTAACTGAACTAACTAGGTCAGAAGTAATGGGATGTGAAGTATCTGCACTAACCCTACCTAAAGAGGCAATTACAGGAACTTCACTTGACCTTTGTGAAGGAGGAATATCAGTGCTCTACCTACGAAATCCAAACTATGACCTTGCTATTGTCGTAATTGACGGTAACAACATGGTACCAGGATTAAGAGAATACATACAGGAGAGAGTACGAAAAGAGCTAAATGTAACAAAGGTCCTAGTAGTGACAACTGATAGTCACGAGATAAGTGGCGTTAAGGTAAGTAATAGAGCATATGCACCAGTAGGACTACTAACAGAGTGGAGTACCATAGTAAATACAGCAACTGAGTTAGTGAGAAAGTGTAGGGGGTTATGTAGGAGAGCAAAAGTAAGAGTACATAGAGTAGCTCTAGAAGCTAGAGTTCTTGGTAGAGAGACGTACATTAAGCTAACTAAGCTAGTTGAGATAGGTTGGAAAGTAACAGTGAGTAGACTAGTACCAATAACCTTCACTCTAGCATCATTACTAGTACTCTCAACAGTAACTACGTAACACAAATTCAGGAATAGCGAGGATAATACCATAAACTACCGGTGAGAGTATGACGGTAGAGAGTACGGAAGATGTCGAGAAGCTACTAGACCTCCTTACGAAGATCATGCTAATGGAAGCACTACTAGAGATATTAGAATCAAGGATGAAGTGTGAAGAGGATAGAAGGATTATTGAGAACGTACTGAGTAGACTGATATGTCTAAAGTCTGAGATCTTCACTAAGTTAGCTATCGTGTAAGGACATCATCACTTCTCCAGAGGTCATCAGCCTTAATCAATAACTCAGCCAGTAGCTTACCTCGCTCAGTCAACTTAACATACCTAGTAAAGGGAAAGGACTTTTCCCTCTCCTCAACAAGAAACCCCTTCTTACGGAGAACATCAATAATTCTCAAAACAGTAGACGAAGAAGCATGTGAGAGAGTTATCAACTCAGTAACACTATGCTTTTTACCATCACTTAAAGCCCTAATTACCTTGATAACAGCGTATCCTTTACCTAATAATTCCTCCATAGGTACCCGGAGTGATACCCATACGACAATTAAAAGTATTGTGCTGTGTACTGTAATTCAAATTTCAAAATACGAAAAACATAAATTTAACCGAGGACATTACTGGTTTGATAATTATGTCTCCTAAACAACGTAGAGGATATGAAGTTGTGAAGATAACGTTGGAACTACCTAAGTCACTAGTAGAGGAATTTGATAAGCTCTACAGAACGCAGGGATTTAGTTCGAGAACAGAGGCTATTAAGTACCTCATGTTATTAGCTATAAGGGAGTGGAGAAAGCTAAGTAAGGAAGTTAGCTGAGATTACTGGTCTGAATTCATTACGACTGAGTTTATTTATCATTACGTAGCACTCCTTATATCCTCAGCCGTACTGTAGTAATTGGTGATCTTGTGCCGGTTCCTGGTACGGAGTTTAGAGTAAGGAACTTTGGTCCTTTTGAATCTGTGGAATTTGAAGTATTTCCTCTGACTGTATTTGTTGGTAGAAATAGTGTTGGTAAGTCTTTTCTGCTATATCTTCTGTGGACTCTTGAAGTTACTGCACCAGATCCTTGGCTATGGATCTCTCGTGCTAGGGAATTAGGTATCTACGATCTATCGAGACGTGCTTATGAGAAGGTTTTAAGGTACGTGAGTCCTGTCGATGAGGTATATGGTATTGCGAAGATATTGATTGAAGCCTTTCCTCATGCATATGCTCGTGCCCTAGCACAAGGACTTAGAGCTTGTTTTGGCTCTGATCTCCACTTACTCGTTAAGAGAGGTTCACATAAAGCTGTAATTGAGGTAACTAGTGAGTTCGCTACTCTCGATATCACTATCGAGGATGGTTCTGTCTATGCTGAATGGAGAAGACTTGATGTTTATTCTCTGCTCGAAAGAATGTTAGAGGTGAGTATTCACGGTGGTCCTACTCTAGTCCTTAAGGTCAATGAATCTACCTACAAGACCTATGTACGCGACCACAGTGATATCGTTGCTAAAGTTCATGAGTCTGTCTACGCTAGTATTCTAGTGAGGTTGCTAGGTTTTGTACCTGGTCTCTCGGTGTCTCTACTTGTGGATGGTCGTGCAGGTTTATTGAGAATACTGCCCTATAGAACTTGGTTACTTGGTCCTCATGTTCGTGAACTCATGTACACAGATCTGCACTTCATGGATACTCTATCTTCTCTCTCAATAAAATATGCTAGTGGTGCTGTTGAGTTAGAGAATCCCATTGTTAGAGATTTGTTCAAGGAGCTTGGTGCTGAGCCTGTTCTACGTACCGAGATTGGTGTACCGAGAATCTACATTAGAACCTGGACAGGTATTGAATTACCTCTTGAAAGAGCACCTTCAGGTATACGTGAAGTAGTTCCTGTACTCCTAGCTCTACTAGATCGTGAATTACCAGCTCTCTACCTTGAGGAACCTGAAGCACACCTTCATCCGCGTGCACAGAAGCACTTAGTTCGGCTAATGGCCTATGCAATCAATAGAGGTCTTAAATTCAGCATACTCATGTCGACTCATAGTCCATATGTGGTGTATACACTGAGTAACCTCATAGCTATGCATAAGCTACCTGATGAAGATGTCGCTAAACTAGGTCATGATCCAGGTGAGAAGTTGAGACCTGAATACGTTAAGTTGTACCTAGTGACTGCTGAAGAGTGCACTGCAAAGCTGAAGGAGTTAGAGGTAACTGAAGAGGGTATTGATGAGTCAGCACTTACTGAAGTCGCTGAGGAACTTGCTGAGGAGAGGGCACTAATCTATGAACAACTCACAGCAAAGGAGAAGAATTCTACGTAAGATTGACCTAGATGATCTTGTTGGTTCAGTATTTGAGCATAATGAGAAGAGAGCTGATTACCTCTTAGTACTTAGTGATGGTACAATTGTTGTAGTTGAAGAAGTTCGTGGTAGACCTAAACCATCTGATGTAATTAATAGTATCGAGGGCACTCTTCGTAAACTCAACAGAGCACTTAACTACGTGGAGATATCTACTACTCTCAATAAGATCATATGTGTGATTCACTTCAGGAAACCCCATAAAATGATGCCCGAGGTTGTGCTAAGGTATCAGAGGTACTTTCGTGCAAAGTATGGTGTAGTGCTTCTTGAACCTATTGGTTGTGATGTGGTTCTCTATCAGAAGTTGGGAATACGTACTCGATTCTAAGTACTTTAAGTACTTACGGTATTGGTTTTCCTGCGAATTCTTCCTTTATTATTGGTGGTCTCCATCCTGCTAGTAGGTTTGTGAGTACTTCTATTGCTCTTCTCTTTGAGAGGAGTTTGTTGTTGTTTCCACAGTATGGGCTGTAGATGCATCGTGGGCATCCGTCGTAGCAGTTGCATTCTCTCATTAGTTTGAGTGCTCTCTTTATTGTTTCGAGTAGTCTCTTTGGTTCTGTTAGTAGTTTTGTTAGTCCCGATCCTCCGGGGTGTGAGTCGTAGATGACTATGTGTCCTGTTGGGAAGGAGATACCACCTAAGTCTGTTGGTGATGCCCCTACTATGGTCTCTGCTGCTGTTATCATTGCGTGCTCTATTGCGTGGAATGCTTTTGCATTTTCGAAGAAATTGTCTCTTTCATCTTCTGTAAAGTACCATTGTGGGAAGTACAGTACGATTCCCTTTGTCTTGAATGTGTAGGTTATGTCTTCAGGTAGGTATGCTTCTTTGACTATTTCTCCTGTTGTGTAGTTCTTGACGATGTACCCGAAGACTATCTCCTTGATCTCTAGGTCACAGTACCTGTACGGTATCTCTAGCACTGGTAGCTTACCTTCGTAGTGTATTTGTTCTATGCTTGGTTCTGAGGTGTAGAGTGCTACTGTCATGAGGTCTCTCTCAAGCTGTACCTCACTTACGTATGCTTCTCTCTTAGCTAGATCAAGTCTCTCTACTACGTATGTTCTTCCTCCATGGAAGTATATTGCTTCTGGATGTAGTTCCCTAAGTGCTATTGGTAGTTCTCTAGTTCCTATGACCTTTCCTCTCGCGTCTCTTATCACGATATTCTCTCCAGTTCCTCTAAGAGATCTCCTCTTCCTTAATTCCTCAATTCCCTTCTTCGTTATCCTGAGGTATAGTGTTCCCTTAAGTAATCCCTCTGCTTTCAACTTCTCAGCTATCTTCCTCTCAATTGGGGTCAATTCTCTTATGTTGAGTACTCTATCCATCGCCATTGCTAGTACGTGTGTTCTGGCTATGAATTCATTTGATGGTTCTATCATCAGCGGGTCATATTCTCTCAGGAAGAAGTCCTGTGGATTTCTCTCATAGTATGTGGATATCGGATCTTCACCAAGTATTATGAATGAGTACCCTACCTGTCCTCTCCTACCGCATCTACCGCTTCTCTGTATGTAGCGTGTGTATGTTGGTGGTATCGAGACCATGATAACTGCATCTACATCACCAACATCGATACCTATCTCTAGTGTTGGTGTTGCTGCTACTGCTAGGATATCTCCTCTCCTAAATGCTTCCTCAACTTTCTTCCTCTCTTCAGGTCTAAGCCCTGCTCTATGAACAGCTATTTCAACACCTATTTTCTCACCTAATCTCTTCAAAACTTCAACAACTCTATGACTATCAGCAAAGACTATACACTTCTTCTCCCTCTTAATACATTCACGGACAAGTTCAATAGCTTCAACTAGCTTTGGTCTACCAACTGGCTTAACGAGTATATGGTGTAGAGTCCCTCTTCTACCTCCCTTAACTGATATCACATCAATATCATCAACACCGAAGAGTACTCTACCGAATTCTCTTGGATTACCTATGGTTGCTGAAGTTCCTATGAAGACTGGTTGTTCGCGTAGTACTCTCTTCAATCTACGTAGAACGTAGTGTACGTGTGTTCCAAATACTCCACTATACATGTGCATGTCATCCAGTACAATGAACTTAGCTGTCGATACTGCTTCCTGAAATGCATGTGAGTACTGTAGCGATAGATGCACCATATCTGGATTCGTTACGAGGATTGGTGGTGGATACTGAAGTATCTTCCTCCTCTCCTCACTAGGTACGTCACCATCATAGATCAGTGCTCTAAAGTTGAGAAGGCCGCTAGTTATTTCCCAAATTCTCTTCATCTGATCTCTAGCAAGTGCCTTTGTCGGATACATGACCAGTGAAGCAACTCTATCATAGATCCCTTGTTTCCAGATGTAAGAGAGTATTGGTAGGAGAAAGGCTTCAGTCTTACCTGCACCGGTAGCAGCTGTAATAACCACACTCTTCCCTTCAAGAATTTTCCTGTACGCTTCTTCCTGAAACTTGTAAAGTCTCGTAATTCCTCTTCTTTTCAATCCCTCAATAATTTCTCTAGGTAGGTCAAGAGCTTCTAGCTCACATCCATAATCAGGTACTGAGGGGTGCTCCGTGTGAATGTACACAATCTTTCTATTCGGATCCTTACTCAGTTTCTCAATAAACTCATCACGTATATTCATCACTACTACTCACCGAGTTAACGATATAAGGTCTCTTTTGAGGGTTTTAACCTAGTGATGATGAAGGGTGGGTGTCTTAGAATCGAGTAGTAGATGACTTAGCGCCGGCAGTACTGAGCTACAGCTCAACCCTTCTCAATTGCTCAAGAACATAACTGCGTATCTCACTCACCGTTGGCAATCTCTCAACTATTTGACCCTCCTCCATAAACTTCTTCAGTAGAGGAACTACCTCACCACCACACTTTGAACACCTACTAACCTCCTTACCCCAGGGAACAACAAAGTCGCTAAAGCACTCCCTACACCTGTACACCTGTTTCATACCAGGTAACTTACCTCTCTTGGACCTTGGTACCCACTTACCAGAAACCTCATCGTATACCTCAACTACGTCCATGCTCATATCTACAGGTGGTGGACACGCTATAGCAGTACCAACACCAAAACCATCAACGTAATCTCTCAACTGCTTAATCTCATCCTCATCAATACCACCACTCACAATAATTTTCACATGTCTATAGCCAGCTAGATCTAGGGCCCACCTAACCTCTCTCACGATCTTAAGGAAATTACCTCTCCTAGAGCTTGGTGTATCAAGCCTAACACCGTACAATCTATCCTTAAGTGCTTCAGCAGCCATGAGGGACTCTATCCTTTCATCGTAGAACGTATCGCATAGACATATTCTAGGTACATCAGGTGGCATAACCTCATCAAATGCCTTCCAAGCCTTTACCTGATCACCAAATACTACAATCAATGCGTGTGGCATGGTACCAATTGGTTTTAACCCAAGTACTTCAGAGCTGTAGACACCACTAACTCCATCACATCCACCTATGTATGCTGCTCTATCAGCCATTGGTGCGATAGCTGGATGAAGTGCCCTTAGACCAAAGAACACAACTAGCTTATCTCCAGCTAGTTTCTTGCACCTAGCTGCCTTAGTGGCTATACTTGTTGAATGCCTTAAAATACCGAGTACTGCAGTTTCATATATACAGAACTCAGCGTAGGGCCCTTCAATAACCATTACAGGTTCCATCTCTCTATATATCGTTCCTTCAGGCATTGCCCATACATTGACAGGTAACCCCTCAAGTAGTTTCAACACTTCTTCAAGACCTGCAAAGACAGCCCATCTATAGCCTCTAGGTAGTGAATAGCTTGAGAACTCTGCTCTAACTTTGACATTAGTGAGACCTTTTCTCTCCAAGATCTGCTTAGTACGTACAAAGTAGACATCGGTAACCTTACCTGCACGAATAATATCGTCAGTCGCTATGTAGAGCTTTCTTTCCATGTAGTTCCCTCAATAGGTTACGTACTTCGGATAAGTGTGTGAGAGTTTCGATATAAAACTTCTGCAAAGCTAATTCCTCAAGTAATTCTAATTTATGATAGGCCTCATACAAGTCATCTCCAACGGCTACAGCACCGTGTCTCTTCAATACAACAACTGTGTGACCTCTCTCTATAGCATCAGCAACTGCCTTAGCAAGTTCCATACTACCTGGTTCATACTGAGGTAGTACAGGGATTTCTTTACCCAGTACTAGCTCAGTCTCTATCGATAGAGGTTCTATTCTATTCATCAACTCAACAAGGGCTACTGTGAGTGGATTGTGTGCGTGTACAACAGCTGTGTAACTAGTTCTCTTGTAGATCTCTAAGTGCATTCTGTACTCAATAGATGGCGTGTAGTTACCCTCAATAATATTACCCTCTAAGTCTATCTTCACAATATCTCCCGGACTTAGTTCTATCTTTGGCACATGACTGGGAGTGATCAGTACCTCCCTCTCGTTCAACCTGATAGAGGCATTACCTGAGTAGACTGTGATTAAGCCAGTGTAGTACATCATCTCCATAATCCTACATAACTTCCTACGAGCAACATCCTCTAGCGATAATTCACTACTCATCACTCACCACCTAGATACTGTCTCTACCCTTAAATACAGGTACCCTAAAAATTCTACGTGCTGTGGTGAAGAACTTGCGAATAGTCTTCATAGTACTTTATTCACTTCTAACAGCATTATTCCTCAGTCACCTAGCACGTACGTACAACCTTGAGAGCGAACTATCATCAGAACCATACATCAGAGCTGAAACACCATCAGCAATCCTCTACAACGTATTCCTCACATTAGCTATAGTCTCAATAACAGGCTTCATTCTCTTTACCCTAATAAAGAGGGCTAAGATCAATGTCCTCAGAGCAGTGAAGATAGTGCTAATAAGCTTCCTCATACTGGTGCTTACAACACTCTTCACATCACTAATACTGATGTACCTACTAGAGAGGACTCCGTTACTGAGCATATTACTCCTGTTACCTCATGAAGTAAGTGATGCACTGATAATAATGCTCCCAATAGCTGCATCGGCAGTACACATATACATGACATTTATCTGTAGGAATGAGTTAGTTAATGCGCTTGCAATAGCGACTTACGGTACTGAGGCAGGTACGTACCTAGCCGTAATACTTCCTCAATCAACGGTCATAGTGGTTGCTATAGCTCTTGCACTTTATGACTTATTTGCCGTGTACAGGGGTTTCATAGGTAAACTAGTTGATGAACTAAGAAAAGGTGTAGATCAAGGTGTGAAACCACATTACCCCTCTTCTCTACATACAGTTTTACACGGCTTCATACTGAAGCTAGGAAGTATAGGTCTCGGTGTTGGAGATATAGTTGTGTACTCAATGATAGTGTCATCAATGTACCTCAATCTTGGCCTCACATATTCACTACTTGTGGTACCACCACTCGTTATTGGGTTCATAGTCACGATACATGTACTAGCGAGAAGAAAGAGAGGATATGCACCAGCATTACCAATACCCGTGCTCCTAGCTACATTGATCTACATCACATGTGTTGCATTATCGTGATTTCTCATTATTACTGGCACCCATGGATTATCCTCAATGTACTTCCTGTAAAACGTTAGCTCCTCACTCATATCTAATCACCACTACTACGTGGAAACCCTAAGTACTTAGTTTAGGCGTTGAGTTTACACCGGAATTACTTCAGTATCTACACTAGGTATAGCTCCGTAATTACACACCTACGTTAGTCCTTGAATAGATTCCAGGTACCACCTCTGTAAGCTCTGTACAATGCGTTATTTTCGATGTAGTTTTCAGGACTTATCATG
>CAZYGV010000016.1:0-13201 GCA_964647155.1 uncultured Thermoproteales archaeon
GTTACGTAGTTGTACCAGGTCATCGAAACGTACATAGGTGCATTGAGGTATCTGCTAGCGAACTCAGGAAAAAGATACTATCAGGTGATGAGTCTTGGAAGAAGATGCTACCACCACCAGTCACTGAGTACCTAGAGCACATAGACATTTACAGGCGTTTACTCAGTCTCGGTGCATCAATTAGTGACGTGGTGACTAGGTAATGAAGGTAGCACTAGAGTCAAGAGCTAGAAGCCTCGTGAAAGCTGCAACGTGGAGGTGCTTAGCTACCTGCGTTACCATAGCTATACTGTACGTCCTGACAGGTAAAGTTGAGTTCTCTATCGGTACTGGGGTACTCATAAATTTCGTGAAGACAATACTGTACTACCTTCACGAGAGAATTTGGACTCGAATAACTTGGGGAATCAATAGGAGGTATTAGCTCAGAGGTGTAGGTATTGACTCGAGTCCTCATCCTCGGTATAGATAGTGCTGAACCACTACAGATAGAGTCCTGGATTAAGGAACTTCCCACAATGAGACAACTCTACGAGACATACTACAGGAGAGTACAATCCACCGTACCACCAATAACTATACCAGCCTGGTTAACGGCTTTCAGTGGTTTAAATCCTGGATACTTCGGACTCTACGATCTAAGATATCGCGTACCAGGAACATATACAGATTATAGACTTTACAGCTACAGGGTTGTTGAGCACATAGACTTCATATGGAATAGAGCTAGCAAACGAGGACTAAAGACCGTACTATGCTTCGTACCAGGCACATACCCACCACCTAGAATCAGAGGATACGTAGTAGCAGACTTCTTCACACCAGATACCTCAAGTGACTTTACCTGGCCTAGGGAACTAAAGAGAGAGATACTCAACATAGTTGGTGGTGAGGATCAGTACATAATAGATGTGTACGACTACAGGAGAATGGAACCTAAGAAATTGTATAGGCAACTGATTGAGAAGATTGAGCATGACTTCAAGATCTTGAAGTACCTACTAAAGACTAGAGACTGGGACTTAGCTATCTGCGTACTCATGTCAATAGATAGAGCACAACATACACTCTGGAAATACTTCGATAGAGAACACCCAAGGTACGTAGAGGATCCAGAGCTGAGATACGGTCTACTCAATCTGTACAGGAAGATAGATGAGGAACTCAGTAACCTAATGACACAACTACCTAGAGACACCGTGATCATAATCATGAGCGACCACGGAGCAAAGAGAATGTACGCTAGAATCAACGTAAACGAAGTACTGATTCAGGAGAGATTCCTAAAGCTCAAGGAAAGACTAAGCAAACCCATGACCTTGAAGCAACTAGATGAGAAGAAGTTAATCGATTGGGAGAAAACCATTGCATGGTCTTGGGGTGCTTACGTAGGTCAAGTATGGATTAACCTTGAAGGTAGAGAACCAAAGGGAATAGTCAAGAAAAGTGAGTACGAAGACGTGTGTAGACAAGTAGCTGATGCACTAAGTAAGGTCAAAGACCCTAACGGTAGGAAGCTAAATAACGTAGTACACTACAAGTGGAACACATATACAGGACCAAGGACAACCTACATGCCAGACATAACACTGTACTTCGATAATCTACATTACGGAGCAAATGAGATGGTAGGATTCAACACGGTATACAGCCTAGAAACAGCTAAGGGACCTGACGACAGTAATCACGGAGAGTACGCAATATTTATGTGTAGTGAGAAACCACCACAGGAAGTAAGTAAGTTAGAGGATGTAGAGAAGGTTCTAGAGCAAATTCTTGAACTTCAACCGTAATCAAGCTGAAATACTTAAGTAGTGGTACACAGTTGGGGAGTACGGTAATTGACATGAGTAACGAGTACGTGAATGTGAAGATACCTAAGGAACTGTACGAAAAAGCTAAGAAGTTCATAGAGGAAACAGGAACATTCGCATCAGTTGAGGAATTCATTAAGTACGTTCTAGAGCAGGTCCTAGTAGAGGAAGAGAAACCAAGCTACACACCTGAAGAGGAAGAGAAAATCAAGGAGAGACTGAGAGCACTAGGGTACCTATAAACCACTTGTAAACCCAGTACCTTGAGTACCGATCCCTATTTTTACGAAGTCCTAATCACAAACTAGAATATGTTAACCACGTAGGATAATAATTCCTCATAGATGCTATTAGTACTTAGAGGTGTTCTCACGTGATGAGAAGCTCTATAATGAAGGAAGGTATTGAGAGAACTCCACATAGATCACTATTCAAGGCTATGGGATACATCGATGAGGAGATACGTAGACCACTGATCGGCATTGCATGTGCATGGAATGAGATAATTCCAGGTCACATACACCTAAGACAAATAGCTGAAGCAGTTAAGGCAGGAGTTAGAATGGCAGGAGGAACACCTATTGAGTTCGGTGTAATTGGTGTATGTGATGGAATAGCTATGGGTCACGAAGGAATGAAGTACTCACTACCCTCCAGAGAAATAATTGCTGATAGCATTGAGATAATGGCACAAGCACATAGATTCGATGGACTAGTCCTCGTAGGTTCATGCGATAAGATCGTCCCAGGAATGCTAATGGCAATGGCAAGACTAGACATACCAGCAATACTCATAGCAGGAGGACCTATGTTACCAGGTAAGTATAAGGGCAAGCTCATAGACTTCAAAAATGCGTACGAAGCAATAGGTGAGTACAAGACAGGAAGGATAACACTAGAGGAACTGAAGGAAATAGAGGAGAAAGCATGTCCAACCTGTGGATCCTGTGCAGGTATGTTCACAGCAAACACCATGAACTGCCTAGCAGAAGCACTCGGAGTAGCACCGCCAGGAAACGGAACTATACCAGCAGTCTACGCAGAGAGAATAAGACTAGCAAAGTACGTAGGAATGCTCATAGTTAAGCTAGTTGAGAAGAACATAACACCAAGTAAAATCCTGACTAGAGAAGCATTCCTAGATGCAATAGCTGTTGACCTAGCACTAGGAGGATCAACAAACACAGTACTCCACCTACCAGCAATAGCTAGAGAAGCAGGAGTAGACCTAACACTAGACGACTTCGATGAACTAAGTGAGAAGGTACCAACACTATGTAAGCTAAGTCCTGCAGGACCATACTTCGTACTAGACCTCTACGAAGCAGGTGGAGTACTAGCAGTAATGAAGGAACTCGATAAGCTAGGACTCATACACAAAGACAGACTAACAGTAACAATGAAGACAGTTAGAGAACTACTTGAAGGAGTTACAGTACTGAGAAGAGATGTCATCAGGAGCGTAGAGAATCCATGGAGTCCAAGAGGAAGCATAATGATACTCAAGGGAACACTAGCACCTAGAGGAGCAGTGATAAAGATAGGAGCAATACCAGAGCACCTAAGGTACTTCGAAGGAACAGCAAAAGTCTTCAACTGTGAAGAAGATGCCGTAAAGGCAATCCTAGACGGTAAGATAGTTCCAGGTGACGTAGTTGTGATAAGGTACGAAGGACCTAAAGGTGGACCAGGCATGAGAGAGATGCTAGCCGCAACAGCAGCAGTAGCAGGTATGGGATTAGCTGAGTCCGTAGCACTGATAACAGACGGTAGGTTCTCAGGAGCAACGAGAGGACTAGCTATCGGACACGTATCACCTGAAGCAGCAGAAGGAGGACCAATAGCTATCGTACGTGATGGAGATAGAATAAGGATCGACCTCAAGAACAAGAAGCTAGATCTACTACTACCACCTGAGGAGATCGAGAAGAGATTAAAGGAGTGGAAACCACCAAAGCCAAAGGTCAGTAAAGGGTACCTACTCAGGTACTCAAGAGCAGTATCATCAGCAGATAAAGGAGCAGTATTCCAGCTATAGCACTAGTAACCAATCAACTTCCTAAATCTCTCAACATAATTTGTGAAAGTACCTACCTTTCTCAACCACCTACCGTACACGACAAGTGCGTGAACCACCTTAGCAGCTCTCTCAGGTGATAGATACATCGGAATACCCATCTTCTCAGCTTCACGAGCAGCCTTCGCAGTATAGGTACCACCAGTAGCAACACCTACAACAGGTATCGGAATCGGTAACTCACGGTTCACCTCCCTAACACGCTCAATGAACTTCTTGTTCAACTCAGTAGAGATACCAGGAACCATGTAGTACGGTATCCAGACAATAACATCAACCTCACCAGACCTCATGAGGATCTCAACAGCTTCAACCAGGTGCTCATCTCTAGCAGAACCAGTAACATCAACAGGATTGTAAGGTGACGCAATAGGTAGCAGCACCCTCCTCAACTTCTCAACAGTAACATCACTCAACCTAGGTACCTTGAGACCTAGATCAATAAGAGCATCAGTAGCCATAACACCAGAACCACCACCAACAGTCAACACAGCAACCCTATCACCAGGTGCAGGAGGTTGAAGTGATAGAGCAACAGCAACATCAAATAGCTCCTCCATACCATAGACACGGATAGCACCACTCTGCTTGAAAGCAGCTGAGTACACTTCATCCCTACCAGCAAGAGCACCTGTATGCGATACAGCAGCCCTAGCACCAATCTCAGTTCTACCAGCCTTAAACACAACAACAGGCTTCACAGGTGTCGTCGATCTAAGAGCCCTAAACAGCTTCCTACCATCCTCAACACCCTCAATGTACATCGTTACAACCCTAGTGTCAGGATCATCTCTAAGGTACTCAATGAGATCCGCCTCATCTACATCAGCTCTATTACCGTAGCTAACGAACTTACTAATACCAATACCACGAGCAGTAGCCCAATCGAGAACAGCAACACCGAATGCACCTGACTGAGATATGAAGGCAATGGGACCGTGATCAGGATAACCCTGTCTCTCCCTCGTGAGGAACAGAGTATTGACACCAGTCTTAGGAACATAGACACCAACACAGTTAGGACCAATTAACCTCATACCGTACCTCCTAACAATCTCAACAAGCTTCCTCTCACGCTCAGCACCCTCAGGACCAATCTCCTTAAAACCAGCAGAGATAACGACGAGACCCTTAACACCCTTAATACCACACTCCTCAGCAACCTTAAGAACCTCAGGAGCAGGAACAGCAATAACAGCAAGATCAATATCGTCAGGAACATCCAGAACACTAGGGTAAGCCCTAAGACCAAGAATCTCCTTAGCCTTAGGATTGATGGGGTACACCCTACCCCTAAACCTCTCCAGTAAGTTCCTCAAAATCTCATAACCAACCTTACCAGGAGTAGCTGAAGCACCGATGACAGCAATAGACCTAGGATTGAAGAAGAAATCCAGATTAGAACCACATACCATAAGCAGCCCCTCAGTCCAAAAAGCTACACTAATGTAAGGATTAAAAGTGAGAGGAAATATTGAGAGAAAGCTAGTAACAACCTAAAAAGCTAGAGGAGGGATTATAGACCAAACCTAATCTTCAGGTACCATATCGCTGTGTAGAGGTAGAATATGAACGCTATGATACCTGCAATGAGCCAACCTGTACCCGGTACTGCGAACTTTGCAGGATACTCTCTCTTCATTATCACGTAGTAGAGGTACAGCAGTGCTGGTATGTAGATGACCATAGCGAAGAAGTTTAGTACACCACAGAGTATGAGCAACCAACCTGGTCTAATTAACCATGGAGTGATGAGTGATAGTGGTACTACGTAGACGAATAGCCAGAAGTAGTACCATCTTCTATAGGTCCACTTCCTAGCTCTTTCAAATACAGCGTAGACAGCATCAGTACACATTCTCGGTACAGCATCTATGATACCTAGGTAGCAGTTACCCATAAAGCTCCAAGCAATGATCCACAGAATCATTGCGCCAACAGGACCCCACATTACCTCGAACCACTTAGCCTGCACTACACAGAGCTTCCAACCCTTTGGATAGGTGTGGTACACCATCCTCAGTATTGAGTATGATAGTGTTGTCGTCAGTATGATGGTGACGAAGTTGCTGGTAACACCTAGTAGAGCATTGTCTAGGTGTGCGAACTTCATCCAATCCTTCCACCTCCTCCTAGCTTCTTCAGGTGTTGGCTTCTCTGGATCAATAGCGAAACCTGCCTCTGGGATCGGCTCTGGTCTACCAGCTAGACCAACAACTCTACCAACGTACTTAGCCATTGCTAGACCTTTCTCTCTCCACCAATACGAGTACATTAGGTTGAAGAAGCCACCCATACCAGCAAAGGCAATACAGGTCACAAGTACAGATGCATCACCTGGCTCTAACTTACCAATTACCTCCCAGAACTCTGGTCTTGGGAATGGTATTAGTGATGGTAGGAACTCAGGAGCATACCTGTGAACAACTGGACTAGCAAAAGCTACAGTTAGCAGACCGACGGTCGCAATTGCGAAGGTTACGTACATGAAGTACTGAACAACGTTGTACACTACACCACCTAGACACAATGCAGCTACGAAGAGGACGACAGTTACGTACGTCCAGAAGATTACCTGTAGCTTAACAGGCCAACCTGGTGGGAAGTTCGTCAAAGCTGCTAATGCTGTAGCACCTGCACCTGCGTAACCTGCCATCCAGCAGAACGTTATCATGCACATTATCATCATTATTATGGCGAATGCTGGGTGAATTCTAGCAAACCCATAGAAGATACCCTCTCCAGTAGCTGCTGTGTACCTTATTACGAGGTGATTGACGAAGAACTGCATGTAAGCTGCGATTGGTAAAATCCACATTAGCGCTGTACCGTACTTAGCTGCTAGGTATGGCCACCAGATGAACTCACCTGAACCCTGAGCAATAGCAGCCCAGACAATACCTGGACCGAAAGCAGCGGCAATACCAATGAATGGTGGTATCTCTCTCAACCTTAGACCAACCTTTAACCTACCTAGCTTAATTGCTCTCTCTGCAGCACCCATGTGAGAAAACCTCACACTTCACCTTTTAACCTAATCAGATAAGAGTTTTGGTTTACATATTCGCTAATTGAAAACCTAGAACTACCGTTATTTATCAATACGGCCATTGTTATTTATTAATACATCCATTGCCGTAAATAGTTAGGGATCGATGTGAGGCTAACACTGATAAAGATGTGGCAACCAGATTGCCCTGTTATATCAATCTCCGAGAAATTCGACAATATAAGAATCTACGCCATAGATTCAAGAGTGATCGACGAAGAAAGACTCTACGTACAGATGGTTATACTTCACAGAGACAAGGACATACATGAGATAATCAACACATTTAAGAAACTAGACATAATGAAGATAGGCGTACTATGGAGAAGCAAAGACATAAGCGCACTAGAGCTAATCTGCAAACCAACACATGCAATAAAGTGTGTATGGAATAAACCACTAGCAATCCTCAGACCACTCTTCACACAGGAAGGATTAGAGGATTGGTTCCTCCTATCAGTAAACAGCAAACAGGAAGCAGAAATCCTATCAATACTAAAAGAGTACAACGACATCAAAGTATGTAGAAGCACAAGAGTGAAACCAGAAGACATAGTCATACTAGCAAAGCTAATGAACCCATTCCTACTACTAGACTTAACATCCATAGTCAACGAATACACACTAACAAAAACACAAACCAAAGTCCTACTCACAGCAATAAGCAAAGGCTACTACGAATACCCAAGAAAAATAAACCTAACAGAATTAGCATCAATGCTGAAGGTATCTAAGTCAGCAATAGCAAAAGATCTCAGAAGAGCAGAGAAGAAGATGCTAAACATAGCAGTAAGCCTACTCAAGTACCTCCTCTCAACAGACTAAAAACAGTCAGTAGGCACCGTACTCATCATCAATCGGACGCTCCCCGGGAAGTATCATCACTAAGGAGAGAAAACAAAAGCACAAACAAAACCCTTACTCAAAACAACCACAGCAACAACACCTCAGGGAAAACCACAGAGAAACACACCACTCAGCCACAAAACCCAAAACTCAGAAGAAAAGAGAACAAAGAAGCAAAACAGCATCAAGAAAAGAGAAAGAAACATAACGAAACCTCAGAACAGAGGTAAGAAACACTTGAGTTACCTGTATAGGAAAAGCAGAGGAGCAACAGAGAGTCAAGAAACGAAGAACACTATAAAACCCCACAGAGAAACGCAGAGGTTAACGATGATGAAGGAGGACTAAGATGATCGATGATTAAGCCAACACCGGGTACTGACACCAGAGAACAGAGACCAACAAAAAGATGATGAATCCAGCCCACAACAGAACGATGAAGAGGTTACGCCTAACTGAACAACAAAACCATAGATGAAATATAGGGAAAATTACGAATCAACACCAAGTACAGAGAAACAACGCAGACCAAAATACTGACATTTAAGAGAAGAGTGCAGTAACATACTTAGGAGAATCCTTAAACACAGCTCAGGTAGAGACATGGAAATGTACGTACTTACAGGAATTATTAGTACGCCTCTCACAGTGATAATCTCGGTGATATCCCTAGCCTACCAGTTAGGTAGAAGATTTACATCAATAGACATGAAGTTCAAGGAAATAGACAACAGAATCAGGAAGATAGATAAAAGACTAAAGGAACTAAGACAAGAGATTAAAAGTAGCGACAGAACACTGACCACACTCATACACTCACTCCATACACCTAATAGACTTCATGACAATGAAAAAGCTCTTCACACCCGAGGAAAGAGAATACCTCCTAAGAGAAATCGAACGCTTAGCAACAGCACATAAAACAGCACTAAACCCGCTAAAACCAGAGGAAGTTAAATTCATACTAGAGGTCGTGAGAGAAATTAGGGAGAAAGATCCAAAGGAGATAGACCTAAGCAAGCTAGATAAGATCATGGAGATAGCGAAGAGATAGCTCATGGAGGACAGGTGCGAAGAAGCAGTCAAGCTCTGGATCGTAACATACACACTAAAAGCAATTCTACGAAGAGAAAGAGGAGACTTAGAAGAAAGGAAATAACGAAACACCTAGAGATAACCTCCATGTCACATAGCATAACCCTGAAACTACCTAGAAAACTACTTGAAAAACTAAGGGAACAAAGCACCGATCCAGAAACATACATCATCGATATACTCATTCACAAACTCTGTAATCCCAACGAAGAAATTGAAGCAAGACTCGAACTAGCTAGAAAAATACATGCAAGAAGCTAGAGAATACCTAGAAAAAAGCAATGCAGTACAAGCAAGTGAGAAACTATACAGAGTAGCTGAAGAATGCGTAAAAGCACTAGCCATAAAATTCAACACACCAGAAGCACAGGAAGCACGTAGAGAAGGTAGATGATGGACGAAATTACTATCCAAAGCAGCAAAAACACTCACTACAAAACTAAACGAACCAACCATAAACCGAGGATGGAGCATCGCATACGACCTACACGTATGGGGGTTTTCACGAAGCAGCACTAACGATAGACCAGGTCAAAGCAAGCCTACCAGATATAGAGCAACTCCTCAAGAAAACACAACAACTAGCACAAACTCAAAACAGAACAGGAATTGAGAAAGAACCAATCACATAAACCAGATGATAATAGGCACGGTATCTCCAGTAAAGGACAGTAAAGCCAAAGTACAAAACCCTACTCGACATAGGTACCATCAAGAACCACGTATACATCACCATAGCCGAGAAACCAGATGTCATAGGTGATAGAGTAACAACCAAAGATACTGAATTTGCCGAAGTCTAACTCTACGAATCTCTCCCTCTAGTGCTCTCTCAACAATTGAGGTAGGTACTTAAGGTACTAGTGACAAGAGCAAGCTTACTCAGTCTCTCTCCCTAACCTCTAAGGTGAGTTACCTGTATGGTTTTAGGAGGTAGTCCCAATTAAGACTCAGATGGTACCACAGTCTCTACACCTACCTCCTCCGCCTTAGCTGCTAACTTTCTGTCAAAGGTGTAGAGCACTTCTCTGTACTGTAGTGCTAGGACTATGTAGAATGCGTCGTGTACTGTAATTGCTAACCTAGTGGCTACATTTAGAGCATTCTCAGCAAGTTCATCGATTGGGTGAACATGAAGTAATCGCCAGAGAGAAGTTAGGTACCTAAGTACATTCCCTACCTGACTCTGATCAAGATCTTTGAGTAGTACAATATGTTTCCAGATAGCATTGAGGACCTCAGCTAGAGCTATGCATGGTGTACGTAGCTTCTCTCCAGATGTAGTGAGTTTCCTGAAGAGATTAAGTGCTTCTTCGCTGTACGGTTCGTGAATAACTAGTTTCACGATGAATGATGAGTCTAGTACAGCCATATGTTGCTAGCGAGTTTCACGATCTTCACGAATTAGTGGAACACTATCACCTACCTTAGGCATACTCTCGAGATGCTTCCTAAGTTCCTCCACTAGTTTCTGAGCTTCTAACTGACGTAATCTCTCCTCAAGGAAACGCCTTACCTCTTCCGATATGTTCACACCATACTTCTCAAGTTTCTCCTTTACATACCTAGGTACACGGACATGTATCACAGTACTCATGCACAATCCCGTGACACATTACGTAGCACGGAGCCTTATAAATGTTCAACGAACATCTTGTCAACAAGTCATAGATTGAGGAAAGGTATGGTAGAGTAATTACCTGTGTTGAGACGTTGTTTTCGGGGTTGAGGTGCTTTGTGTATGTGCTTGGTGGGGGTGGTGTGTTGGGTAAGATCTTGATGGTGGTAGCATGAGTAACTCTGTTCTGAGGGTGCTCTGAGAATCAGTGTTCTGCTTTCTATGAGTTGGTTATTGGTGAGGGTGAGTAGTATGCTCTAGTGCATCAATGTTGCTGGAGTGTTGAGGTATTGGGTTGGATCTGTAGGGTGCTGGTGGGGTCCTGTGTAGGGGGTTTGAGTGCTATACGATTACTGCTGTTACACCGAGGTTCTTTGCTACTTCTGCTTGTCCTCGGTCGCTGGTGAGTAGTTGTGTTTTGTGTTCCATTGCCTGTACAATGTATAGTGCATCATAGACGGTAATCCCGGTGCTGAGAGCAAGGTTGAAGGCTTTTTCAAGGTACTTTACCTCATTCTCCACTTCTATGACTTCATTCTCTACGAGTTTCTTTAGTGCTAGGTACTTTTCACGTGCTACATCCCTACTGAGTAGTTTGTGAATGTGTACTGCTTTTCTCACTGCGTTTAGCACCTCAACTAATGCCATATCTAGTGTAAGTACTCTCTCCTGCTCTAGGTACTGAGCTACTGTTTCCCACTGCTCTTCTCCTAGGATGTACTTAGCTAGTGCAGATGCATCAATGACTATCACGATCTTCCCTCACGAGCTCTATAGCAGTACCCTTAGGGAGTCTTGGATGTCTCTCGATGATTTCATTCACTTCCTTAAGGATACGTTGCTTCTCGTAGTACTTGACACGTTCTTCCAGGAACTTGATGATTTCTTGTTTCCAATCGACGAAATTCTTCAGCTCCTCCATCTTCTTCTTAAGTTCACGAGGAATTCGTATACTTAATACCTCACTCATACGTAGACACCATACATTAATTGACGTAGACAATGACTTAAGTTTATTTGTTGACAGTGATGCTGTGATGCTCTTCAGGATTTGAGGTTTTAGAGGTGTTGTCTTACTTACTGCTTACTATTTTCTCGATTACTTGTCTGTAGATTGGTAATTGCCATGCACACTCTCTTCCTACACCTAGTTCTGGGTTGGGTTTTGGTTCTTCTCCTATTACTAGTGCTCTGTTGAGTTCCATCATTAGTCCTCTTTCTTCGAGTTTGATAGCTATTCTCCAGTTGCTATCTGGGTCCTCTACTAGGGTCTTCAATTCTCTTAGATCTATGTTGCGTACTGTTGACGTTACTTTTCGTTCTATGTACTTCATCCAGTTATCTACGTTCCAATTGTGTACTGCGAGGTCTATTATTGCTCTTGGGCCCCCTGTTAGTTTCCACAGCGCTTCGATATCTATTGGTGCTTCGAGTTGCTTAGCTAGTTCCTCAAGTCCTTTCTTCGGTAGGTTCCTCATCATGTATGCGTGTACGTAGGTGTGTCGATACAGTTCTCTCTTCGATTCTCCTTCTGATGTTGTTAGTATGAAGAGTACGGTACTTACGTTGAAGTTTGTATGTAGGTAATTAATCCATTCATAGAGCATTTTTGTGTACCTTGCTACATTGTTGAGTCCTATTGCTCTGTACACATCATCTACTAGAAGATGCAGTTACTAAAAAGAATGAAGTAGAAACCAAATCCTAGCAATAAAACCGGTAATCATTGACTTAGCTAGAATAGTTTGAGACTATCGGAAACAATTAAAGATAGTAAGCAATTACTACACTAAAGGACTAAGGTGGTACCACTACATTGAGCGGAGAAAGAGTCAATATAATCAAGGATAGAGCCTACGCATTCCTAAACCTAGCTAAAGAATTAATCGATAGAAGACCTGACATAGCCTCCTTCAACATCCACCAAGCATGCCAACTCAGAATCAAAGCAACACTACTTAGATTCACAGGTGAAATACCTAGAATCCACAGCATTAGAGAACTCCTAGGAATACTCGCAAAGAAGCTAGAAGACCTCAACTATAGAGAAGACGCCCTAAAAATCATCAATTTCATAAGAAAACAGAGAGAAATACTCATAGACATAGAAGCAGCATACACCGAGTCAAGATACGGCATAGGAATCACCACTAGAAGCATGATAGAGGAAATGCTGAAAACAGCCGAAGAACTATTTAAGCTCCTAGACGAAGTCGAAAAACATGTACTGGGCTAAATACCACCTACAACACCTCAAAAAATGGAGAGAAGCAGCTGAAGCTATAGCAAAAGCAGTAAAAGACCTACACATCAAAGCAGAAGTATACGTCATTGGCGGAGCAGCAGAAGATAGATTAACAGTACTAAGCGACATAGACATACTCCTATGCCTAGAAGAAAAACCAAAAATCGAAGACATATGGACACTGAGAAGAAAAGTACTAGAGATAGCTATGGACAAGTACGGACTACCCATAGACTACCCCATAGAACTCCACATACAAGACAAGAAAACCTGTAACCAAACCCTACAACACAGAAAAGCCATAAAGATCAACACATCAACCCAACACACATACAAAAACACCAAGAGAACACAAAGTAACTAGGTGAAAACCAACATGAATGAAGAAAACACCAACTCCAACACAATAACCGTAAAACTCCCCAGCACCCTCGCGAAGAAACTCAGAGATGTAAAA
>CAZYGV010000017.1:0-7645 GCA_964647155.1 uncultured Thermoproteales archaeon
CTCCTACAGCAGCTATCATACCGAATACTACGAGATATAGACCTCCAATAATTGGTTTGGGTATTGTCGCCATGAGTGCTCCGAACTTACCGAAGAACCCCATTAGCAACATAAATGCTGCACCTAGCTGAACAACATATCTACTAGCTACTCTAACTAAACCGATGACACCTATGTTCTCTGAGTAACTCGTAAATCCTCCAGCACAACCGAAGATACCACCAATTAAGCAGCCAAGACCCTCAGCACCAAGACCCTTAGATATCGTCCTCTCATCTGGTGGTGGTGCCTCACTTACCCTACACACGGTGTGGTAGTCACCTATAGACTCAACCATTGACGCTACGTAAGCAGCTAACATGCCGAGGATGAATGCTGGTACGAACTTAGGCAAACCCCACGGAAATGGTTTTGGTATGTTCAACCAAGGTAGTTCCGTGAGTGGTTTTAGATCCACGTACCCTGGATTACCAGGTTTTAGGAGACCAGTTATCGAGAGTAGTAATGCAATCACATAGCTAATCATGACACCGAGTACCACTGGGAACAACATGAATATCCTGTACCTTCTACCAAGTACTTGACTGAACAACAAAATGAGCACCACTGTAAGTAGTGCAAGAGTCCAGTTACCACTTGCTTGTGAAGCCCCTACATCAGCTAGTGAGAGTCCGATGACTATTATCGTTGGTCCAATAGATACAGGTGTTATGTACCTTCTCAGTAGACCAGCTAATCCAGTATATCCAATCACGATTTCAAAGAATGAAGCACCTATGATGGCTCCTGTTGTGTAAGGTAGTATTTCACTACCTCTAATCCCCATGCTCTTACAAGTAGCTATGATAGCTATTAGAGGTCCTAGGAAGGAGAATGATGATCCCTGTACAATAGGTAACCCACTACCTACCTTTTTCCACGTTTGCAGTAGTGTAGTAATACCTGCACAAAAGAATTGAATACATACTAGCTTTGCTGTATCCTCTGGTGTCAACTCCATTAGTGATGCTAGGAGTAGTGGAACAGCGACTGTAGCTCCAAACATTGTGAGGTAGTGTTGGAATCCTAGAAATAATGCTGTGAGGAATGGTGGTTTCTCCTCAATTCCGTAGATTATGAATTTTCTTGTCCTAGCGCCTCTACTCTCTCTGCTAATTTCTTCAGGTAGCTTACTCAGAAAACCCTTACCAACTTGAGGCATTAAGGGGTTAATTAAGCTAACGCCTCTCTATGTTGGGCATTGCTACCGTATTATTGTTGCTCACTATGGTTGGCTTCAGCGATAGCTGGTCTCTTCATTAATCTGCTTGATGGCCTCTCATCACCATTTCTAACCTACTTACTTAGACGTTTTTATTTATCGCTGAGTTAGAGCTGTAGGGATTTCTGTGAGTGCTACTACTGAAATTATGACAACCTACTTCTCTAGACCGGGTCCTGAAAATACGGAGAAGACGCTTAGAGTAGCTAAGGAGTATGCAGAGAGGTACGGTATTCGTAATGTGGTTGTTGCTTCAACAACGGGAAAGACTGGTCTACTAGCTACTGAGGTCTTTAAGGGTTTCAATCTAGTTATTGTAACTCATGCTACTGGTTTCATTAAGCCTGGTTATCAAGAGATGAGTGAGGACACTAGGAAGGAGCTTGAGAGGAGGGGGGCTAAGGTCTTAACCTGTGTTCATGCTTTTGCTGGTGTTGAGAGAGGTATTAGACAAGCTCTCAATATTTGGCTACCTGTTGAGTTAATAGCTTTGACTCTGAGGAGATTATTCGGAGAAGGTGTTAAGGTAGCTATCGAGATAACATTGATGGCTGCAGATGCAGGTCTAATACCACTGGATGAGGATGTTATTGCTATTGCTGGTACAGGTCACGGTGCAGACACAGCACTACACATAAAACCAGCTACTACGAGCAACTTCTTTGACTTAAGAGTGAGGAGAGTAATATGCAAGCCAGATACTTTCTAGTAGTGCACTACGGAAGGTACTTACTGAGGAAGCTAGAGTGCAAGGGTGTAATAAATTTCGTGCTAATGATACTACTCTTCATACTTGCTGTGGCACTTGCTGTGCTTATATTTCTGCTACTGACCAAGCTATTAATTATACTGCTTCCGGCAATCTTCGCTGCATTCCTAGTCTACATCTTTACTAAAAGTGGTTTTTGGTCGCTTGTAACCTTTCTTGTAGTTGCTCTCTTAGTGTCTCTGCTAAAGGTATTGATATGGATCTAGTTTTTTACTATGAAGTACTTAGCTAATTCACCAACTACTTTACTTAGCTCGTTTACCGATTTAAATGGTCTCATCCTCACGATCTTTCTTACCTTGTCTTCTGTCATACCTGGAATTAGTTTCAGTACTTTTGGGGGCGCTGAATTGACATCAAGGGGATATGGTATAGCGACTACAGATCTAAATCCATGGTCAACAACCAGAAAGTCCATGTATTTACCTAGTTCTAATCTCATGGGACACCAAATGAGTAGAGGGTACGTACCTACCTGTCTAGCGTATGTACCACCGCCGTAGTGAGCTTCTGTGAATGCTCTCCTCAGTACAGTACCTTTGGGAACTACTTTCCTGAGCATGGGTAAGTCTATTTCCTTACGTACTTTCCTCTTGAAGCTTTGGAAGTAATTCCAATGTCTCCTAATTATTGAGGTACCTACGGCAGCCATTCGGGTACAGGGTAGTACGAGCACCTGTCTAATGTTTATTCTCCTAATGAGGTAACCTAGCTCAAGTACCTTCTTCAGGAATATGTAGTTGAGGTAGTATGTTTCCTTTGTCTCACCTATCAGTCCACACACAAAATTTATTCCAGGTAGTAGCTCAGGCAATCCATTCCAACCACGTACAGAACCGACCTCGCATATTATCCTAATTGCTTCAAGAGCTTCATCAGGCATTACCTTAAGATTATTCAACCTAACAACTCTTGGATCGGCACTCTCGACACCAAAAGCAGCTACATCACCTGGTGTGTGGTACTTAATTATTATTTTGGTTATTTCTCTTGATTCTCTTGGATGGTGGTAGACCGTACCTGGATTAACGTTATCTATATGTAAAGTCTCGAGATGTGGAGCGACATTTCTTATACCACGGAATAGTCTCTCAATAATTTCAGGTCTAGGTTTAGGAAATTCCTCAACACCTGTATCCTTAGCCCAGTAAGCGTATAGATCTGGCTGACGACCAATCCTGAAGCACCTAACACCCCACTCGTAGAGTGCTCTTATCTCCTCAACCACATCTTCCACATCCCTAAATTTAACGCAACCCCAAAGTGGTTCAATGCAGAATGAGCAACCACCAGTTACATACCTTGGGCATCCTCTATATGTCTCAATCTCACAAATCAAGTTCTTACCGTAGTTCGGATGCTGAGTAACTATCCTCGCACCCTTGATAGCGAATTCGCGTATTTCCCAATAGCTCTCTCTCAACCTATGTGGATCAACGTAGTCGATCCTAAGACCTTCTCTAACCAGATCATGCACAACAACCTCAAGATCGCCTGGAACCACTAAATCAAAGTACTTACTGAAGTACTCTGGAGGAGTAGCTATTTCACCACCAACACCACCAAGACCAAACCTAGCAACAGGACCACCAAGAACCTTAATAGGCTTCCTCATTAGCTGTGGCCATAGGGTTAGCTCCTCCCTCTTAATTGGTTCACCACCTAGATACTTACCTGGAACTATGACACCAGCTATGAACACCACTAGATCTGAATCATTACAAATCTTCATAACTTCACTGAAGTGTGCCCTAACGTAGTCGACAGTGAAGTACAGTACCTTCGCAGAGGGATTTACTGACCACACAGCTCCTGCTACGTACCTTGGGAAGACATCTAAATACGGTGGTACACCAAGTCCTGCTGGGGTATCCACATAACCATCGATTATAACTACCTTCTCAACTACCTTCCCAACCATTCCATGTTCACTAGCTATACTTCAGCTTAAAAATGTACTAACTTACTAACCTCAATTGAGTTAAGGTTTTTAGACTTAGTCACAGTTTACTAAACTATGGACAAGCTAGGTAGTGTCAACTTTCTAGAGCTGACAGTTTTAGTCGATAATACTCCAGGACGTGAGGAATTGCGTTCTGCATGGGGTCTATCCATACTGCTGAGAACAGATAGCTACATGGGACTCTTCGATACAGGTCCTGATCCCTATACTCTTCAGCACAACATGAACATCCTTGGTATCGATCCTAAGTCACTAAGCTTCATAGTAATCTCACATGATCATTGGGATCATGTCGGCGGTTTAAGATACCTAGCTGAGGCTGGTGCTAGATGCCACGTATTCATCCCATCATCAGCGATTGATCTAGGCGAATGGCTGCAAAGACATGGATTTACAGTTACTAGAGTTGATTCACGTACTGAAGTTGCTCAAGGTACTACTGTATTCCTGTTAGGGAACTTCATTGATGAGCTATCTATGGTAGTCACTGTCAAGAATTTCGGTGGTGTACTGCTTGTAGGTTGCTCACATCCAGGTATTGAACGTATTGTTGAGACTGCACATGGGATTGATAAAGGGCTTAGAGTTGTTATCGGTGGTATGCATCTCCTTGATGCATCTGAAGATAGGTTGCGAAGAGTGGTTGAGGTATTTAGACGGTATAGTGTAGATGAGGTCTATGCCATTCACTGTACAGGTAACGTTGCTGTCGAGTACTTTCGCAGGAATTTACCATCGTATAGAGCAGGATTTACGGGACTAGTCCTCAGGTACAGTACCTAGCTAGACCTCCCTAATGGGACATATATCCTTGATCTTCTTCAATACTTCTTCTGCTGTCTTTGGATCTAGCTTGATGGTATAGAGGTACCTCTTTAGTCTAAGCTTCAGCTTCACAATACCTTCATCTTCAAGTCTCTTAACTCGACACTCCTTAGCATATCGAGCTAAGGCTAAAAACTGCTCTAAATCGAAGATCTCCTTCGGCATGGTCTCTAACCACAACCTCAGGATACCGGATTATAAGTCTTCCTCGTGACCTACCTCTGGTACCTCTACATCTAGACTCTTCTCTCTTAAATACTCAGCTAGCTTCATACCGCTTTCAGCCTCTGTATGAACTAGTATTATTTTTGCATTGCTGAATCTCTTAATGAACTCAAGGAGTTCCTTTCTGCCGCAATGTGATGAAAAGTCAAACCACTCGACTCTAGCCTCTACCTTAAGCTTCTCCGCACCTAGCTCAAAAGTACCTTCCTCAAGTATTCTAAAACCAGGTGTAGTAGGTGATTGATAGCTAACGAAGATCACTGCATTACGTGGATCACTGTACAACTTCTTCAGGTAGAATAGCGCTGCACCACCTTTGAGCATACCTGCTGGTGATATTATTATGCAGGGTTTCTTGAGTATTCTCTTTCTCATATTCCATCCATTAACTTGTTCAACTCTCTCAAGCACATCCATGTACCTCCTGTAGTCTCTAAGATATCGCGGGTACTTAGCTAGAATCTCCGCAGCTTGCCTTGCCATTCCGTCCACGTATATCGGGTACTCTGGAATCTCTTCAGCACACACAAACATTATCTCCTGCGCCCTACCCACGGAGAATGCTGGTATCAGTACCTTACCGCCTTCATTAAGGACTTCTAGCACTGTTCTGACAAATTTTCTCCTTACATCCTCTCTCCTTGGGTGATTGTAGAGTGCATACGTTGCCTCCATAATCACGACATCTACCTTCCCTACACTGTACACATCTGCTCCCCTAAGCAATTCCGTTGATAGTGTATTGAAGTCTCCTGTGTATAGTATTCTCTTATCATCAACCTCTACCACTGTCATTACACTACCTGGAATGTGACCAGCGTTTAGGAAGGTTATGCGGAAACTACCTAGCTCAAGGGTCTCACCGTACTCAATAGCCTGTACGTTCCTCATCATTTTCTTTATCTCAACATCCTCGTATGGTAGGTAGTAACCAGAGATCTTCAACATGTCATTCAGTAGTAAATTGCTTAATTCTGCAGTTAAGCTCGTGGTATAGAGTGGTAGTGAGTACGTTGTGTAGAGTAGTGGTATTGCACCACAGTGATCAAGGTGGGCGTGAGATAGTACAATACCTTTTAGCTCTTTTGGTGCTACGTGTAGTGGAAATACTGGTCTATCATTTTCATCAAAGCCAACACCGTAGTCGAGAAGTAGCTTTTCACCACTACGTGACTCAAGTAGTATAGCTGTTCTACCGACTTCCCTACCTGAACCAAGTACCTTTAGCCTAACCATCGTAGTTACCCTTCAGAGCTTGCTCAATGTCGTAATGTGAGTACCTAATAAACTTTATCTAAAATGCAAAACCACTTGATAATGGGACAGTGATGTATCCACGGGTACTCTAACCCAAATCGCTCCAGTGGCTTAGTTAAGTGCCTATGTGCTCTCCTACTTGCTACCCACGTACCACACACCTCATCACCAACGTAATTGAGAGACTTGATCTTGATGCCACTAATTCTGAAGCCACATTTACGACACTTAACACCACCCTTAGTACCGAGAGAGGTCATTGTCTTACCACATCGTGGACATGGTACATTACCTTCAACAACCCTAGGAGTAGACTTCTCAACGATGATCTTCTCGACATTTAAAGTCAACTTACCACCAGGTAGTGGTCTCACACCACCCAAAACATACACTACATCACCTGGACGTAATTTGAGCGCAAATTTCCTCAAGATACCTGTCTCCCGATATACAGAACACTCAACAACACGACCATCTACAGCTACCTTGAGAATTACGTGAGATCCAGGTAGTACCCTCGGTACGTCAATCACTACTCCACGTACTATAATAGAGTCGTAGGGATGTACTGAAGTAGTTAGGTTACAGAAGTGAGCATCAGTACCTTGATTAGTCCTAAAGAGGCACCAACCGTACAAATCCTCTTCGACACGTATGTACTTCAGAGAGTGGATTAACACTAGAGGATCTTCACCTCTAACACCGTAGAGGACAGGATCAGGACCATGAGGAGTAATCAGTACCCTCTCGCTCTCCTCATCAACATTATTGAACGTTAGAAACTTAGTAACTTCATCAAACTCAAGAACTGATTCAAACACGACCTTTCTTTCAAGACCCCAGTTCTCAGGTCTACGATATACAAGGAGTTCATAGGTAAAATCCTCCATATCGTAAGCACCAACAGCAGCAAGAGCACCAATCAAGCCTCTCAACCTACCCTTCTTGATAGATATAACACGTACAGGAACTCTACTCAAGATCCTCTCAACAACACCAAGCGGAACAACAGTGTACAGCGCCCTACGGTATAACCACTTAACATCCTCAGGAACTGGATCAGGAACGAAAACAGCGATAGGAGCAGACTTACCATGCCTGACATCTGAGAATTCACGAAGAACCTCATCAACAACATCAACTACCCTATCGAGATCACCCGGTTTAACCTCAACCGTAAGAGCAACAGCACCATTACCTCTAGTCTTCCAAGGAATATTTGGATTTAACCTAACTAACCTAGGAACCTCAACGAATACAACACCAATATCCACTAACCTACGACATAGGTTGAGAGCTACATAGGTCGTACAACCAGCTCTAGGAGAATCAGTATCATCAAGAC
>CAZYGV010000017.1:7745-12947 GCA_964647155.1 uncultured Thermoproteales archaeon
TTGAGAGCTACATAGGTCGTACAACCAGCTCTAGGAGAATCAGTATCATCAAGACCTATGTGAATTCTCAACCTCTTCACCATCTCCACTACGATCTACAGACATCAACCTCTTCAGAAACTCATCTTCGGCACTTAAGTTACCACGAGCATACTCATCTAGTAACTCCCTATTCAACTCAATGAAGTGAAGACCCCACTTAAACAACGATAGCACTCTCTCAGCAAGTTCTCTATACCCGAGAATGTAGAGAGCAGCTGCAATAGCCTCAACACTACTGAGCTTGTACGGTTTAGCGTAGTTCACTGGATTAGCAGCAAAGAGTAGCGGTAATCTTCTATGTACTCCTCTCAATCTTCTCCTAAATACCTCCTTTGCTCTCTCCCAAGAACAGTCAACCACGACAATACCGTACCTCTCAGCTATGGATGCATCACTTGGCGTCAACACAGTCCTAGCATACGGATTGAGTACTATAGCTCTCGAAGGGTAATCATGTACCGAGAATACTCGCTCTGCTAGACCTTTCCTCGCTAACTTAATCCCCGTACACTTACCTGGATCACACTGCCTCCAATCTAGGACATATATCTTGACCATGAGACATCACGAAGTGTTAGCTTGAGCGCCCTAGGGCCGGTAGTAGCCCACCTTCTGTCTTGCGGGATTAGTCTCAGGGCCCACCCGGGCCTTCGTGCGGGGGTCTCATCGGCCCCTATTTGGCCCTATTGCCGTGGGCTGGTCGTCTCACCCTCCTCCCACCATTGTCAGTGGTTAGGACCGCGTTACCGCGGTCCATCCCACCTCATCCACATCCAGTGGGAGGGGTCTCGTTTCTGTACCCTATCCCGGAGATTTCCCCCGGCGGCTTACGCCGCCACGGCCCCCGCTTACCTGGTGGAGCTTCCTCAGGGGGCCCGTCGCCGGAGCCCCCCGACGCCCGCTACCGGCCCTAGGGCGCCCAGATTGAGTAATTACCTAGGATTTATAAACCTATGTACTACAGCTAACTATGTGAATGAGGGAATAGTTCAAGAGTAACCCACTAATTTTTTGATGATGTGTGAGGGATCTACCTTGTCAATACCAGCTATTGAACCATCCCACATCTATAAGAAGTTAAGTAAGGTGCTGAAGTTCAGTGAAATTATCTGGTACCTCAATAATGTACTGAAGATAGTTGACATGGCTCTTCATACATACAAGTACAGGTACAAAATATTTACAGACCCTGCTAAACATGTTTATGTAATAGTTTTTGAAGATGAATCAGGTAACGTAGTATTCGTGGATATCACTTCATGTGAAGACCCTAGACCATACCTAGAACACCTAGCTCTTCCTAGTACCGTGATTGAGAAGTACTACAGTTTGTGGAAGAGAGCTAGAGATTATGTAGAGACCATGAGTAGGACCATAGCATTCAAGCCGTTAAAACCCTTCGATATGAGAGACCTAGAGATTGCTATGGCAGCTGTGAAAGAGGTATTTCCAAGATTCATAATTAAGGAGTTAGAACCTATGGAGATACCCAGTGAAGCATATGATCCAGGTAGGAATCAGTATAGAGCTGAGATAGTCTTGGATGCTCTCGAAAAGGTGAAGAGAGATACTAGTTGTGATTTCCTCATAGGATTCACCTCTGCAGATATCTACAGTGGAAATCTGAACTTCGTCTTTAGCCTTCAGAATAAACCCATTGAACCATCTATAGCGGTGTTCTCAACAGCTAGATTACACAATAGCTTCTACGGTGCAGAGGAGGTACCGGAAGTAACTAGGGAGAGAATAAGGAAGCAACTTCTGCACATAGTATACCACCACCTTGGACTACCTGATTGTCCCAATAGTCGTTGTGTAATGGCTTACGTCAATTCAGTAATGGATGTTGACTCAAAGACTATGGATCTGTGTACTCTCTGTAAAGCACTCCTCATCAAGAATTACATGTACAAAATCCTTGTGGGTGAAAGCAGAGTCCTCGGTGAGCAGTACATAATGTAGTGTGTGAATGTGTGAATATGTAGTATAGTATTTGGTGAAGTAGCGAAGTGTTTACACTAGGTTGATGTAGCAGTACTTAACCACTCTGCTTGCTAGACAGTAAGCTATCAGCGAGTAGGTATAGTACGTACAGTGCCTTCACCCTATTAGCAAGATATTTCTCCACTAGTTCTCGTTCATTCCGTGTTAATTCGCTTCTCCTCTCCTGTGTGAGCTTCGTGAGTACGCTATGTACCGTCTCTATACTTGGCTCTAGTGAAAGCTCTAACTCAGGTACCTTAAGCTCCTCAATTATCGTAGGTACTGAAGTAGGTTCAATACCTGCGTTCCTCAGATGCTCATACACATTAACTCCATGCTCCTGAACTAATTTCATCAATCTCTTCAATTGAACTACCTCAAGTTCTCTAGCTACGACATCTCTACCTGGTACAAGTAGTCGATAACCATCGTAGTACACGTACTCCTCTAGCTCTACCTCAAGTAGTCTCAACACTTCAGGTGGCTTCACAAAGGTCGTGCCGTAACACGTCTCTACTACAGTCCTCACTTCATCACCATCAAAGTAAGCCATGGCAACCAGATACCTAGGGAACCTAACTCTTTCCTCAGGTAGCTCATGAATAAGTAGGTCAAAGCTAACTAACTTCAACCCTCTGCTAGGTCTTGGAATTGTGATTTCTCTTCCTCTAAGTACTGCTCTGAGTCTATGCCTTAGCTCAAGATAGTCTATTACTCTCTTCGCAGCTTCTCTAACTACCTCCCAGCTACAGTTCAGAGATATGAAATCAGAGTAAGCTACTTCATCGACTTGACTAAGTAGTACTAGATCCAGTTCATCCGGTACATAGCTATCAACTAGTTTACGTATACTTGACCAGTCAAGTAGCTGAAGTACTCCAGAGGCTTCAGGTTCATGTAGCTCAATGAACTTCTTCTCACCAACCTTCTCCACTCCATACAGTATGGTCTCAAGAGGTATACCGAGTACTCTCCTCAAGATAATCGTTATGTATGCTAGCCCTAGCCTAAGTAGTACAGGGTCTTCCCTCTCATCAACTTCCACGAGAATCCCATACGTGTAGTCACGGTACTCACCTATACAGAGTGAAGGTACGTAGATTGCTCGTCTTGAGTACGTAACTACATGCCTATTCTGAACCTGGATAATCTTTGGCTTCTCAGAGGTGATGACCCATACTACACGGTTAGGTATCTTTCGCAATAACCCAAATCCCATTCTAGGTGGATACACAACACAATGTACCTGTGAAGTGATCTTCCCTTTAATTACATCACGTAGGAAATTAGGCTCCTCACCCCATTCCCTCTTCACGAGAATGTACTCTTCATAGGCATCAGCTAGCACATCACTCTCATAGAAGTTAATGCTCCTCAAAGGTTGCTCGAGAACAGCAGTTACAGACCTACCTCTCCTACTCAACTTCAGGTCAATCACCATAGCTAGATTAGCAACGTCAATACATCCCACTTGAAATCTCTCAACAAGATCACACCTACCAATTGGCTCCAGAACCTTTACCTCAGTTCCATCACTGAGGTACCTCTTAACACCGTAAGGTGGTCCAAATTCGTAGAAGTTAATTCTCTCCCAAATGTACTTAAGCAACCTCTCATTAATCTCCTTCTCACCACGTAATACACCTAAGTCCTTGAGCAACCTCGCCTCATCATCACTTAGAGGAACTCTCATCCAGGGTGATAACAACTTAGCCAATGCTAGAAATAGCTTCACATAGTCATTACTGGGATTCACCAAGGTCTTCTCCAGTGGTAGCTTAAGCCACTTCTCAAGTACTTCACTACCCTTAGTCAGTAACTCCCAATCCCACCTAGATGAGGGTATGATCAATGTCTCAGTAAACGGAATGTCCCTCCTACGACCCTTCCTTCCCTCTCTCTGATAGAACTCCCTAACATCTTCAGGAAGACCAACGTGAACAACCCTAACTACGGTACCTATGTCAATACCTTGAGTAAGTGTACGAGGACTAATGATTATCTTAACTAAGCCCTTCCTAGCTCTCTCCTCAATTTCTTCACGAACTCTCTTAGGAACTAAGTGATGGTGAGTAGCTACCAGCTCACTCTTATCACCAAGTGAACTCTTTAACTTCCTAGCAATTTCCTCAGCTCTAGCAATACTCCTAGTGAAGACTAAGGTAATACCATCATCCTCCACATATCTTTGCAATACTTCACATAAGTCAATACCTAGGGTGGGTACCTCAAATCCAAGAGCACTTAAGTAAGCAAGTACCCTATGTGGATTCCTACGGAATTTCTCAAAGTCCTTAAGTGCTTCAAGTACCTCTCTATCAATGTCACCTCTCGTAGCTAACTTACTGTACAGATCGCTTAACTTCCTCCAAATACCCTCTAAGTTCTTACCGAGAACTACGTAGGTGAAGTTCTTGACATGAAATGGTTTGCCCTCAACAACCCTGTAATCTCTTCCAGTTACTTCACGTAGGAACTCTCCTATGTCATCTGGATTAGCTAAAGTAGCTGTCAGAATAACGACCTGTGGCTTCACCTCGCTAAACATTGAAATTACACGAAGCATAGCAAGTAGTAGAGCTAAGCTTCTAGGACCATAGAAGTCCAGCTCATCGATAACTACTAGATCTAGTTTCCTGAAGAAATGGTAGAGGTATGGTCTTGAGGGATTGAGTACAAGTTTCTTAACCTCATGAAGAAGATACGCAGGATTAGTGATCACCAAATTAGCTGTACTCACTTCACGTCTCAAACCGTGAGAACCTAACTTCTCAATCAATTCATCTCTTCTGGGAGCATCTAGTTGGAGGACCTTAATACCAACAGCTTTAGCATAACGCTCAATTCTCCTAATCTGATCATTTGCTAGAGCTAGAGTAGGGTATAGAGTAATTGCTCTGAAATCACTCTCCTTGGCTCTACGTAGAAAGTACATAACCCATGCCTCAGTCTTCCCAGATCCAGTACCTGACCTCAATATGACATTGCAGCCCTGCTCCAGGTAGTTCAAGGTCTCCCACTGATGTCTATACAGCTTCTCGTACGCAAGCTCACGAGTCTCTGAGCAACTACTGAGCTCAGGTACTAAGTCACAGAACCTAACATCTACCCTCTCGGGCTCCTCACCTTCAGTAACGTAGGTACTGAAGCTGTACCCTAACTCCCTGAGAAGAACCT
>CAZYGV010000018.1:0-12880 GCA_964647155.1 uncultured Thermoproteales archaeon
CAATGTATGCTGAGGCTATTGCCGCCACTAGTTTGCTTCCAAGGATTCTACACATCGTGAGAATGGTACCTATGACAAAGCCAATACTGAACCCACTCAGGCTAATCAGTAGCGTATAGTTAACTCCCTGAATTAAGTAGGGAAAGACTTGAGCAAAAAGTTGTAGCGTATTCACATATATTCACCTCCTACTTACTCATTAGCCACTTACTAATCTCCTCATCAAAGATCTCCTTCAGCTTACCCGTTGTACGGAGTTTCTCAAGCACCTTATTGACAAAGTACTTGAACTCTTCATCACCAGGTGGTAATGCAATAGCTGAGAATCTTTCACTACCTGGTACGGTAAATGCTATCCTCAGCTCAGAGAACTTCTTACAAAGCACTTCAGCAAATATGTTACCTATCACGATAGCATCTACATCACCTCTCTTCAAAGCCATGACCATTTCTGGATAGACCCTGTCATAGGACTTGACCATAGCCTTACCAGTTTTCTCAAGAACTTCCCTAGCCCACTCCTCCTGAACAGTACCTAACTGAACACCAATTACCTTACCATAGAGATCTTCGAGGGATTTTATTCCACTACCCCTGAGAACTACAACGACACTACTACCCATGTAGTAAGGCATTGAGAAATCAACAACTCTCTCACGTTCTGCTGTAATAGACATATCAGCAATGACCATATCAACCATACCCTTTTTAAGTGCCTCAATTAGCGCTGCGAACTTCATGTCCTTGATCTCGAGCTTTACACCAAGCTCCTTAGCAATCTCCTCAGCAATTCTAATGTCTATACCACAGTACTTACCTGCCTCAACATATTCAAACGGTGGCCAATCAGCTGAGGTTCCAACGATTAACCTACCACGCTGTTTGATGACTTCAAGTCTTGTCTTTACGGTCTCAGTAATGTTAATTGATGGCTTTAGCATGATTGTGCTGATGAGTAGACCAAGTACTAATCCTATGACTAGACCTATAGCGGTATATACTGAAGACCTCATGTTCTCGCCCTGCTTTCATTGTAGAGAATCCTTAATAAGTATTGTTGCTTTACTAAGGATTCTGGTTTTGTAAATGAAGTACTGTTTTAGATTGCTAAATTTCAACTAGTTTAGAGTGCTGGAGTCTGGACTATATATTGCAATTACAGTCACTATGCATTGTTTATCAAATGTAGTGCCTAAGTTAGTCCCTAGCTAGTAGTTCACATAGTTCTGGAGTCATGTCCAATGCTCTCTTGATAAGTCTTCTACTTGCTTCTTCACCTCTCTTAATGACTTCATCCTCATGAATTTGTGTAGCACGGTATTCATGCAGAACAACTCTTCCACTTACAATCACTGTATGTACGTCACCTGTTGTTGCTGAGTAGACTACATTACTAACTATGTCGTGTGTAGGTATCATGTGCGGTCTTCTGAGATCCAGTATCACTAAATCAGCTTCCTTACCTACCTCAATGGAACCTATGTTAGCTAATCTCAAGTACCGAGCTGCTTTCCTAGTACATATCTCGAGGATCTCTCGTCCCTTTATGCAGAGGGGATCTCTCTCCACTAGACGTTGTGTAGCTATGAGAAGTCTCATCTCTTCAAACATGTCAGTATTGTCATTGAAGCACGGTGCATCGGTACCTAGCACTACCTTACCTCCTCTCTTCATTATATCTACCGCGTAGTAATGATTACCACTGAAGGCATATGTTGATGGGCACTGAACAACTATACAACCTGACTTAGCTAGTATATCCTTTTCCTCATCATCAATAAATATACAGTGTGCAGCAATTACTCTATCACTCAGGAAATCAAGCTCCTTGAGTAATCTAACTGGAGTAGTGCCGTACATCTCCTTAACCTTCACATACTCCCTATGTGTCTGTGCTAGGTGTAAGTGAATTAGTAGATCTTTCTCCCTAGCCACTTCACCCATGAACTGCAGTACATCCTTAGCAACCGTATCAGGTGCGTGCGGTGCTAGGACGGGTATAATTAGGTCACTTCTACCTCTCCATCTATCGATAAAGTGGAGTGCTTTCTTTAGCTCTTCCTCACCTACCCAAGGTCCATCCCAGCTCATTACAGTGTGACCTAGCAATCCGCGAATACCAACTTTAACCACTGCCTCAGCTATAGAATCCATGAAGAAGTAGTGGTCGTTGATTACTGTGCAACCTGAGTGAAGTGCCTCTAGAGCACCTAATAGAGCTAGATCGTATATCAGTTGAGGGGTTAGTGCCTTCTCGATAGGCCAGAAGATCTTATATATTACGTCGGTTCTGTCGATAGCTAGCCCCCGCATAGCTACCATAGCTATGTGAGTGTGGGCATTGATCAATCCTGGTATAGCGACACCCCACCTGCACTCAATTACTATGCCACTCTTGGTCGCTACTTTGGATACTTCAGTCCAATCACCGATAGCAAGTATCTTACCGTCCTCGATGTATATGCTGCTTCTCTCTAAGATTCTCCTCTTGTCATCCATGGTTATGACGTACCTAGCATCACGGATCAGCACTGGCTCCACATCATTCACCTACGTGCTCAGGTAGCGGAGCACTACTACCTGGATAGCACGTAAGCCCATAATATAATCGCTATTGTATAGGCTACGAGAGCCAGTATGATGATTAGATCCTTCAACTTCACTCTTCTCTTAGCCATGGACAGCACCTCAACTTAAGAGAGGACGGCAAATTAATAAAAGTAATTCACCTACACAACAACAAGCAAGATAAGTGGTGTAGTTCATGATTGAGAGGAAGCCAGTAATTGAGGTTGTGAATCTATCGTTTCAGTATCCCTTGACAACTAGGAAAGCGCTCGATGGTGTTAACTTGAAGGTGTATGAGGGTGAGTTCGTAGGTATAGTTGGTCCATGCGGTGCAGGTAAGACAACACTATGCCTATGCTTAACTGGTCTCATACCACATCACGTTATTGGTATCATGGAGGGTGATGTATATGTCTACGGTATGAACACGAAGGAAGTTCCTGTAAGAGAGCTAGCTAAGATAATCAACATAGTTTTTGATAATCCTGAGTACCAGCTAAGTCAGATGACTGTTGAGGAAGAGGTTGCTCTAGGTCTTGAGAATCTTGGTCTACCTCGTGAGGAGATTAAGAGGAGGATTAAGGAGGTTCTCAGGATAGTTGGTCTTGAGGGTTTAGAGAAGAGATCACCTTTCGAGCTATCTGGTGGTCAACAACAGAGGTTAGCAATAGCTTCTGTACTAGCTATGTACCCAAAGATTCTTGTGCTGGATGAACCTACCTCGCATCTGGATCCTGTTGGTAAGGATGAAGTGTATTGGGTTGTTAAGAGGTTGAATAAGGAGCGAGGTATGACCATAATCATGGCTGATCACGAGGTTGAGATGTTAGCCTTGTGTGCTGATAGAATACTGATAATGAATGAAGGGAAGATTGTTCTTGAGGGTAGTCCACGTGAAGTATTTTCTCATGTTGATTTTCTAAAGGAATTAGGTCTAAGAATTCCACAAGTTACTGAGCTAGCTTACCACCTAAGAAGACTAGGTATGTGGTCTGGTCAATACCCAGTCTCAATAGATGAAGCTATTGAGGTAGTCAGGAGAATACTGGGGGTTGAGAAGCTATGAGCAGTAAACCAATCATAAAGTGTATTGACCTTTGGTTCACATATCCAAATGGTGTATTAGCTCTCAAGGAGATAAACCTAGAGATCTATGAAGGAGAAATAGTAGCTATCATAGGTCAGAATGGATCGGGTAAAACAACACTAGTCAAGCACTTCAATGGACTTCTCAAACCAACTAAGGGTCGGGTACTAGTTAAGGGGGTTGATACGAGAACTAAGCCAGTCTATGAGCTAGCTAGGTACGTCGGTTATGTCTTTCAGAATCCAATACATCAGCTATGTTCTAGAACTGTTGAGGAAGAGCTAGCATTTGGTCCGAGAAATCTAGGACTTAAACCAAGTGAGGTCAAGGAGAGAGTTGAGGAAGCTATCAAGTTATTCGATCTAGAGGAGTACAGGTACGTTCACCCATACAGACTACCGTACCCTCTCAAGAAGTTAGTAGCCATAGCATCGGTCTACACAATGAAGCCGGAGGTCATAGTACTTGATGAACCTACTACAGGTCAAGATCACAGAGGTTTGAGAATGGTTCAGAACGCTATAGAAAAGATGCACAGAGAAGGTATGACCGTGATTTTCGTTACTCACGACATGAGGTTAGTAGCTGAGACAGCGAAGAGAGTGATAGTGATGTACGATGGTAGGATCGTTGCTGATGGTAGTCCACGAGAAGTATTCTTAAACGATGAGGTTCTACAGCTAACTAACCTCCATCCACCACAGATAACTGAATTCTGTAAGAAGCTCAGGAAAGAAGTACCACAACACGATCTCGTTGCACTAAGCGTTGAGGAGGAAGTCGAGTACCTTCAGAAGTTACTACAGAAAGCACAGAGCACCTAACCCTCCATATACCTTACCTAAGTAATTCCAGTTCTAAACCCTTTAACTTTGCAAAGTACTTGACCTCAGTACTCAAGTCACCCATACAGAGTACGTAGTGATTACCCATTGATCTATCGACAATTACCTCATGAAGATCCACACTTGACTCAACTTCGAGGTGTGTTCTACATAGATCTCGAGACCAAGGACCAGAGCGAGTGATGGTGCCTACGATAGCTCTAAGTACCTTTAGTGTAGGGTGAAGTCGGAGAAGAGTAACCTTCTCACCTACCTTGAAACTACCTACTACCCCCACACCAATACCAGATTCGAAATGTGAATCGAGAGCTCTAGAGGATGTTATGGTGAATGGTACAGTGCAGTGAGCTAGAATCACTCTCCTACCTCTAATCGATACTGGATTAGCCATGAAGCATGGCTTGCCACTGAGACCACTACCAATGACCATAGCTAAAGTAGCGAGTACATCTGATTCACAGCCAGCAACCACACCTTCATCATTTAACAGTGCCAGCGCAAGACAAGCAGTTGTATTGAGCTTTGTAATTAAGTCAAAGCACCTAACAGTAAGAGCCCTCAATGAGTACTTCTCCACAATTCTCTTGAGCGCTAGGTATACCCTTAGACAATTCTCAATAGACCTATCATCAACGTACACCCTCTCTACACAGCTCCTAACCTTACTCACCACAGCAGCAATATCCTCTTTCGGAACCTCACTCATGTACTGAAGTAACTCATCAATACTCAGATCAAGGACCTCAATACCGAGAACACTCCTAACAGTAGATCGATCTACACGACTAGCTACTAACCAAGGCGATTCGGGACCTACAACACCTAACCTAAAATCACTTAATTCATAGCAGAACTTAATTACATGAAGTAGCTTCCTAATTTCAGTCAACTCATCAACATTCATGACAAAGACCCTAGACCTCCTACTCCTGATAATTGGCAATGCCTCAAGAACTGCAGGTAAGCTATTCATAGTATCATGATATAGCACCAAAGAAATCTCACCACAATTCGCAGCACTAATTATCATCTCCTCAGTACCACCAGTAATAGGGAATACAGCAACAATATTGAATTTCTTCAGGTAATCTACATCCACTTCACTCACGTTAGTAACTAATTCATGGACTTCAGTAAAGAGATCACCCAACGAGGTAGTGACTCTAGAGAGTACTCGCAGTACACTAGCTTTGTTGTGTAGAGGAGATGCTACAGGAACCAAAATTGCTCTCACGAAATCACCCCTAGGTTTACCACTCATGCCTGAAGTATGAAGTAATTTTTAAGAGTTTGAACATAGCTTACTTCTTGGTGGCAAAATGGCAGTTACCGTACCAGAGAGAGTACCTACTAGCTACATAGCCGCCCTAATACCAGTTGCTACAGCAATAAACGTTGTTGGTGGTTGGCTCGTTAACGTATTCCACCTACCAGTATTCATAGATATGATAGGTACAGCAGTAGTAGCATTCACTATAAGTCCCTGGTGGGCAGTCGTCTGTGGAATCCTAACAAATGTAGTTATCGCAATCCTGATAAATCCAGTCTACCTACCATTCGCAGCCTGTAACGCTGTTGGTGGTCTATACTGGGGTTACCTAGCTAAATATGGATTTGCTAAGGACTTCCCAAGACTACTGTTCCTAGGTATAACATCAGCATTCGTAATAACTTCAGTAGCTGTACCAATCTACGTGTTCGTATTCGGTGGTGCTACAGGACACTTCAGCGACATCATGACAGCAGCGTTCCTACAGGCAGGTCTAGCACTACCAGCAGCGGTATTCTCAAGTAACATTATTGTATCACTAGCAGACAAGGTACTATCAGTATTCGTAGCAGTTGCAATAATTGAGGCATTACCACCAGCACTGAAGTACAGAGTTGAGATAATGAGAGCGCCACCAGCTAGAATTGCAGTGTACGTAGCATCGGGTATTGCGATCTCGATGGCATTCCTACTGATAGCAAAGTTCATATTCCACCTGTGGTGAGGATCTAAACAATGTCTTCTGTTCAAATTTCTTTTTACATACCTGGGAATAGTGTACTACATAAATTAAACCCAATGACAAAGCTCGCACTAGCAGTAGCAGTACTAGTGTTATGCTTCCCCCTAATGCACCCACTATACCTTTTCATAATTTTCTTTGCATCTCTTGCCTTAGCTGCTCTATGTGGTCTCCAAGTACTTAAGAGAGTATGTAAAGGTGTTGCTGTACTTCTACCAGCAGCTTTCGCTATGGCTATGTTCCAAACATTCTGGACTGCAGTACCACCACCTTGGAGAGTAGCTTGCTATATTGGTCCACTTCGAGTAACGTATGAAGGTCTTTGGTATGGATATGTTTTTGCAGGTAGGATATTAGCTGTTGGTACCTTCACATTTCTGATGGTAGTGGTTACGCATCCGAGTGATCTGTTTACTGAGCTTAGAGAAAGGCTTAAGCTGCCATATATGTTCTGTTTCATGACCTTGACATCACTTCAATTCATACCAATACTGTGGAGAGAGGCAACCATAATAATTGCTGCACAACAATCAAGAGGTCTACCAGCTAGAGGCTTTAAGGCATTATTAGCTAACTTCATACCACTATTTGCCTCTGCTTGGGAGAGAGCTAGAGTACTTGCCATGGCTCTTGAAGCTAGAGCTTTTGGGTCAACAGGTAAGAAGACTAGACTACGTGAGGTACCCTTTACTATGAAGGATAAGGTGGTCATAGCTGCTACAGTAGCACTGACACTGTACTTACTCTACGTTGAGTATGTAAATAACTGGTTCAACTTCATGAGAACGTACTGGGTAGATCCAACACTAGCTATGTTGTTGGCACTTATTTCATTAAACGGATTTATAGCCTTTATGGTGTACTTCTTAGTGAGGCTAGTGGTTCCAACTGGGTGATGATATGGCTACAAAACATGAAGTTGGAGCAGCAACTATAGTCTTAGGATTTGCACTACTGCTCTCACCTCTCATTGCTCAGAAGATAGCTGTGGAAATAATAAAGAAGCCAGAAGCAGCACCATCTATACTACTAGGGACACTACTCTTCTTGGGAGGTTTAGTTATACTAGCGGGAATAGCTACATTCTTCATTAAGGAGAAGTAGCAATAACTAGCTAGGTACCTCTAATTCCCCTCTCCTTTGATTTATTACTAGAGGTATGGTAGAAGGGTGAGTAGTGTGGATAGGAGGAGTAGGAGGGTTTGCTTTCTTGCTCATTGTCTCTTGAATCAGAATTCAGTAGTTGAGGGTTTAGCTAGGTATCCTGCTTTTGTTAAAGATTTGTTGGATACTCTTCATGAGTTTGCTATTGGTATTGTTCAGTTGCCTTGTCCTGAAACTAAGTTTATTGGCCTTAGGAGATTCTGGCATGTTAGGGAGCAGTATGCTGCTATTGGGTTCCGTAAGTTCTGTAGGGAGTTAGTTCGTGATGTTGTTGATCTTATTGAGGAGTACATTAGGTGTGGTTATGAGGTTGTGTTTATCATGGGTATTAGGGGTAGTCCTTCATGTGGTGTTTACCACACTTCTTCAGGTACATGGTTTGGATGTCCTTGGGAAATTGACAGGAGGTATGTTGAGGTTGAAGGTTCTGGTGTGTTTATGGAGGAGCTTATTCGTGAGCTGAAGTCTAGAGGGATTTTGATTGATTTTCTTGAGTTTGATTACGGTAATCCTAAAGGTAGTGTTGCAGAGGTGAGGAAGTTCCTTGAGTCCAGAAGTCGTTAGTGTTGGTGATCTAAACATTGATATCCTCCTGTATCCGCCTAAGTATCCTGAATTAGGTAGTGAAGCTATGAGTGAGGTTATTGAGTTTAAGCCCGGTGGTTCAGCTGCTAATACAGCTGTTGCATTAGCTAGGTTGGGGATATCATCTGGTTTCATTGGTAGGGTTGGTAGCGATTATTGGGGTAGATTTCTTGTTGAGGATTTGAGGAGAGAGGGTGTTGATACTTCCTATATTCAGTTTGATGATGTTCACGGTACAGGTACTATGGTAATAATAGTTGTGGGTAATGAGAGGACAATAATTGGGTACAGAGGTGCTAATAGGTACCTTGAGTGGAAACCTGAGTTAGGTAGCTACGTGCTCTCTGCTAGAGTACTTCACGTATCGGGATACACGTTACTGGAGGATCCACAGAGAGCAACTGTTCTGAAGTTACTACAATTCCTTAGGAGTAGTCGAGGGGTTGCTGTGGTGACATTGGATACAGGTTACGTGATATCAGCTATTGGTATTCATGAGTTAGTTAAGTTGACTAGGGGCTTCGTGGATTACGTACTTACAAATAAGGGAGAGCTATCTAGAGCATTGAGTGAGCTTGGTCTAGGTACTGAGGTCAGTGATGTAGTTGAACTACTGAAGATGTGGTGTGTACGTGCTCTCGTTGCGAAGGCTGGTCCTGAAGGAGCGTACCTCTACACGGTTAATGGTAAGTATCTTCACTCACCAGCTATAGATGTTGAAGTTGTGGATACTACAGGTGCTGGAGACGCCTTTAATGCGGGCTTCATATATGGTGTGATTAGAGGTTTCTCACTTGAGGAGGCTTGTCAGCTAGGTAATGCTGTAGCTGCTTACAAGATATGTGGTAGAGGTGCTAGGTACCTACCTACAATGGAGCAGCTTCTCACGAAGATTCCGCTTCCAGAAGACTTGAGAATGAGGCTTTCGAGATATCTAGCTAAGTAGCCCTGTCAGTCAACTTATTTAAGTGGATCGAGGACTTCTGTTGAGACTCTGGAGGTGCGAATATGCCTGTTAAGATCGAGGATCTAATTCCTGAGTGGGCGAGGAAATTCTATGGAAAGAGATTGAGGAGTTTAGTTGATCTCTTTGGTGTTGAGAAGCCTATCATTGGGATGGTTCATCTGATACCACTACCTGGTTCTCCAGCGTACGAGGGTTGGGATATGGACACAATAATTGAGCATGCTCTGAGGGATGCTAAGGCGCTTGTTGAGGGTGGTGTTGATGGGTTAATAGTTGAGAACATGTGGGATCTACCGTACTACGCTGGTGCTAAGAACATACCACCAGAGGAGATTGCTGCACATGCTGTTGTAGCGAGAGAAGTAGTTAAGTCAGTCAATGTCCCAGTAGGGATCACGGTTATTCATAATGGTGGTAGGGTTGCTCTCGGTATTGCTAAGGCTGCTGGAGCAAAGTTCATTAGAGTGTGCCTCTACACAGGTGCTCTTGTTTGGGATACTGGTGAGTTTGATCATGGTTGCGCTGCAGAACTCATGAGGATGAGGAGGCTACTGCACGCAGATGACATCAAGTTCTTCTGTGATGTATGCAAGAAACACGCAGTTATGTTCCCGGGCATAACTCTTGAAATTCACTCGATGTGGTGCGATTTCTACCTAGCTGATGCACTAATCGTAACTGGTGAGATGACTGGTCTACCGCCATCTGTCGAGGATATCAAGAGGGTTAAGGAAGTTGTTAAGGATGTTCCTGTGATAATTGGTAGTGGTCTAAACCTAGATAATGTGAGGAAGTTACTTAGGTATGCTGATGGTGCTATTGTTGGTACGTACTTCAAGGTGAAGGGAATTACACAGAATCCAGTTGATCCTGAGAGAGTGAGAAAGTTCATGGAAGTAGTAAAGGAAATTAGGAGGGAGCTAGGTGCATCTAAGGTGTAGTCGAGTGTTAACACTTTAGTTTTTGTTTCCTAATCTTCTTCTCTTGGTGATCTCATGAGTGGTGTCACTACTTCTGCGAAAGCTCCTGTTGTTGAGGGTAAGGTGTATCACCTACGTGTTGGGCCAGGTGACGTAGCTCCATATGTGTTGTTGCCTGGTGATCCAGATAGGGTACCTAGGATCAGTAAGTACTGGGATGAGGTTAGAGAAGTTGCTAGACATCGTGAATACGTAACCCATACAGGTAAGTATAAGGGTGCTCCCATATCTGCTACTTCAACAGGTATTGGTTGTCCTGCTGCAGCTATTGCAATTGAGGAACTCCTTAGAGTTGGTGCACATACGTTCATTAGAGTCGGTACTACAGGTGCAATTCAGAGAGAAGTTAAGGTCGGTGATCTAGTGATATCTGTTGGTGCTGTAAGACTCGACGGTACGAGTAAGCAATATGTCATGCCTGAATACCCTGCTGTTGCTCACTTCGAGGTTGTTCTTGCCCTAATCCAAGCGGCTGAAGAACTCGGCGTTAGATATCATGTAGGTGTGACAGCTACAACAGATAGCTTTTATACAGGTCAAGGCAGACCAGGTTATGGTGGGTACATGCTTAGTTGGATGAAGAACATAATACCTGATCTACAGGCTGCTAGGGTACTGAATTTCGAGATGGAAGCGGCAACCATATTCACGCTAGCTAACATTTATGGCGCTAGAGCAGGTGCTGTATGCGCTGTATTGGCTAATAGAGTTACCGACGAGTTCGTTGTTGATGCTGGTGTTGAGGATTGCATAAGGGTTGCTAATGAAGCTGTTAAGATACTCTATGAGTGGGATAAGGTAAAGGAAGAGCTTGGTAAGAAGTATCTCTATCCCGCTCTACTACTAAGGTACTTCATGAAGAAATAATATGGGTAAGCTCTTTGGTACCTCAGGTGTTAGAGGACTAGTAGATAGAGAGTTGACACCAGAGCTAGCCACTAAACTAGGTCTTGCATTCGCTACATTCCTAGGTAACGAAGGTACAGTAGGCGTTGCGGGTGACAATAGGTTAACAACACATATTCTAAAGAATGCCGTTATCTCAGGTCTCTGTGCTGGTGGTGTCAACGTCATCGACTTTGGTATTGTGCCAACACCTGCACTACTTCACGCAGTCAAGGAGTACAAGCTCAAGGGTGCGATCATGGTTACAGGTAGCCATACACCACCTGAAATCAACGGTCTTCTCTTCTTTCTATCCGATACTGCTGAGTTAACTGAAGATGAGGAGAAGGTGGTTGAGGATATAATCTTTGGTGAGGAGATTAGACGCGTACCATGGAATGAGGTTGGTAAGGTTGAGACTAGTGATGCGATTTCTCCGTATGTGAATCATATAGTTGCGAGGTTTGGTGAAGGTTGTTTCAGTTCTTGGAAGCCTCGAGTTGTTCTTGATCATGGAAATGGAGTGTCGGTACTTGCTGCCCCCAAGGTACTCACCCTCCTTGGGTGTGATGTTATTAATATCAACGATGTTATGGACGGTAGGTACCCATCTAGAATTCCCTACCCAAAACCAGATACCTTGACTCTACTATCTAGAACAGTACGTGAAGTGAATGCTACACTGGGCGTCGGGTTTGATGGTGATGCTGATAGAGCTATCTTCGTGGACGAGTTAGGTACTGTGCATTGGGGTGATGTTGCTGGTGCTATCTTCGCTATGGAAGAACTTAAAGCGAAAGGTTCTGGTGCTATTGTGTGTCCAATCAATACGTCGCGCTTGATAGAGTACGTAGTTAAGGAACTTGGTGGAAGGGTTGTCTACACGAGGGTAGGCCCTCCAGCAATAGTTAAGGGCATTAAAACCACCAAAGACGTTGTTTTTGCATTTGAGGAAACAGGAAAGTACATATGGCCATGGAATGTACTCTATGGTGACTCTGTACTTGCTACAGCTATAATGCTTAAGGTAGTGGAGAGGTATGGTAATTTAAGTGAAGTGGTTGCAAAGCTGCCTAAGTTCTATCAGTTCAAGGAAGCAGTTCACTGTCCAAATGAGTTAAAGGGCAAGGTGCTTAAGAGGGTTAAAGAGTTGATAAAGCAATTTAACCTAGTGGGTGAGGTAATCGAGATTGATGGCGTTAAAGTGGTGCTTGAGGATGGTTCATGGATTCTCTTTAGACCATCAGGTACAGAACCTGTCTTCAGATGCTATGTTGAGGCTCAATCACGTGAGAGAGCTGAGGAGCTGAGAAACATAGGTCTCAAAATACTGATGAAAGCTATGTCAAGTCCCTAATCACATCAACTACCTTCAAGAACTTCCTGTATACCCTAAGTAGCAAGTCTCCAAGTTCACTACTCGGTTCAATAACCTCGTACTTGATAACCTTTTCAACAGCGTCCTCAAAGCTACTGAATAACTTAGTCCCAACGCCAGCTATAATTGCTGACCCAAGAGCTTCGCATTCAGGTATGGTAACCCTCTTCACCTCTCTACCAAGTACCGAGCTAATTACTTTGCAAAGTGTTCTTTCCCTAGATACACCACCACCTAAGTAAATATCACCAACGTAATGACCTAATTCACTGAGATAGTCAATAATGTACTTAGTCAGGAAGCTCAATCCTGTATAGAGACCTAGGACGAGGTCAGGTATTGATGGTAGGGAGTTACTCAGTACAATGAACTTAGTAGGAACCCAACCAACATCTCTCATAACCAGGTA
>CAZYGV010000019.1:0-12833 GCA_964647155.1 uncultured Thermoproteales archaeon
GAAGGTATGAGAAACTAGTATCGATACTACCATCAATAGTATCTGCTAGAACAAGTGTTGAGTTATCAAAGTTATTTGGAAGAGATGTTATTGCTGCATTTGATGCGAGGATTATATTGCTTAGCGACTTCAATGACATAGTGAACTACTTGATCTGGAGACAGAGCGATTGCTGGAGAAACTTCCTAAACTCTTACGCACAAGCAATCCTACTTAAGAGAGGACTTACATCGAGAGATGTCTCGAAAGAGTTAAGTGGTAAGGGTAGCGAGTACCTGCTCTATCTAATTTGTAGTGAATTTGGTTCAGTAGATGTAATTCCTACATGGCAAAGGCGTGGAGTCCTTATCTTTAAGAAGAAGGTAACTAAAATTGGTCGAAATCCCTTAACAGGTACTGAAGTCGAGGTTACTAGGAGAATTACTTATGTTGAGTGGAATGTACCACTATTCTCGTCTACTGAAGGTAGGAAGCTAGTGGAGCAAATATATGCTGGGTACTGTAATGGACGAGAGAAGTCATGAGATAAGTATATATTCCATGAATGTAGCAGTAGCTAGATTATGGCGTTAGTAGAGGGTGCAACAACGTACGTACACAATATCACTGATCTCCATGCTGTAGTTAATCTTATCAGGAATTTCTGTTATGATAATGAGCTTCTCGAGCCTAACGATGAGGTTGTTGTATGTATCTCCTTTGGTAAGGACTCAATAGCTATGTACTACCTACTACATGAGCTAAGGAAGGAAATGGAAATATCACTAGTTCCCCTTCTTGTAACTTATCCAAGACATAGATTTAGTAATGAATTTGTGAATTACCTTAGGAAGGTAATTCCAGATTTAAACGTAGTAGTTCCGGACCAAGATGATCATATTCTTACTGAATCCAAGAAACCTTGTGAGGTATGTAAATCTGTTCGGAGAGAAATCATTAAGGAGTTCGTCATTGAGAAAGGATTTAGGAAAGTAGCTACAGCTCATACACTTTGGGATCTCATAGCGTATCTAGTCGAACTACTCTTCCTCACGAACTTTCACCTAGAGAAAGCACTTAACATTGAGAGAGGAATCGAGGTTCTATCTAGGTTTCTTCCCAAGTACAGAGCACGTGATGGTGTTACTGTAATTCATCCACTCCTGATATTGAGTGAAGATATTACTGAGTACATAGCTACGAAAGTAATGAGAATTTCAATTACACCAAGATGTGCATTCAGCACATTAAGGCCAAAGAGGAAGTTAGCTGAAGTAATTGAGGTACTTGCTAGATGTACTACCTATCGTGACCTTATGTCCTTCATCAGTAAGTACATAGATATACAGCAGCTACGTAACTATGTCACTAGTAAGGACTTTCACACATATCTGCTCTAGCGACAAGGTTGCTGTAATACCTCTACTTCAGGAGGTGGGACTGATAAAACTTCTCGACAAGAAAAGACTCTAGATGAACCACCATAGCATTAGGGTACTCCTAGGTACACCCCTTCCAGCGAAGCCAAAGCCATGGCTATACTTCAGAGTTCCGGGTATTGTGATCAACGCATTTCAGCTCTATAAATCACCAAGCATACTGGAGAAGATAAGGGAGGTTGGAGGAGTTAGGAAATACCTCGAGGTTACTGATGAGGTTGAGATATGGGTTGATAGTGGTGGCTTTCAGTTTATGAGGCATGGAATCTCCATCACAGTAAGTGAAATAGCTAGAGTATATAGGGTGTTAAAAGATGTTGATTACTTCGTGAACCTGGATTACCCACCAACACCTTACGACACAACTGATGAAGCTAAAAAGAAGATAATAGCAACCCATAGAAACTACATCTTCCTTACGGAGTACTTAGGTAGAGACAAGGTAGTGCCTGTATTGCACATACAACGGAGTTTAGAACTAATTAGGACACAGGTCAAACTGTACGAAAACTGCGAGAAAATTGCTATTGGTGGACTCGTACCATATATACTGATATCTAGAGGAGTTAGACGAAGCAGAGAATACAGCATCTACGTACTTAAGCTTTTTCGAGACTACTTCTCCGGAACTAGAATTCACGTACTCGGTATAGGTTCACCAACAGTGGTACCAATACTTTCAGTACTCAACATAGACTCAACAGATAGCTCAACATGGAGAGTTAAGGCTGCATATGGTAAAGTCATCGTACCGGGTGTTGGTGAGAGACATGTTACTAATAGAGTCATAAGGTTCGGTAAGAGGAGAATAAGTAGTAGTGAGTTCAGTGAGTTAATCAATATACTTCGCATAACGGGATTTCCATTATCGAGTGAGGTAAATTCACTACTAACAACATTTGAAGGTAGAGCACTGATCAATGCCTGGGTACTGATATACGCGGTATCACAGTACCCTCTATCTCCACCATTTCAAAAGTTACTGAAGGTAGCTATGAAAATTCGTAAGGTGCCTAGAGAGGAAGTTGAGAAAATAGTTGAAGTTATGTCAGCTAGATTACTAGAGACTATGTAAATTGGACACGACTTCTAATGTATCGCTTAACTCTTGTGCTAAGTAGCTGAATCACGTTAACTACTCGTGGTGAGTAAAGTAGCTTCAGCATGGGTGGTGTTAAGAGAGTTGTGATGTAGATCAAGACAATAGCAGAGAGATATACCTCGAGGGGTATAAAGTCTAGAGCTAAACCCAAAGTGGCTATAGTCAGACACACTTCTCCTCTAGGCATCATACCTACACCAACTCTTAAAGCTTGAACAACATTGAAACCGGCTAAAACAGCACCCATACCACAACCAATCACCTTACTAATTATACCTGAAATGAGGACAAGTACATAGAGCAGTAGGTACTCGAACTTCATAGCCTCCTTAAAATCAAGGGATGCTGTAGCATATACGAAGAATACTGTAGCAAAGATGTTTGCTATAATAGCTAATCTATCGTGATACCTAGAGACTGCAGGTATCTCAGATAAGGCAAGACCAAAAGCATATGCACCAACTATTGGTGCTAGTCTAACGTACTCAGAGGAGTGTGCCACTAATAGCATGAGAGCAAGAACGATTACATACCTAGAATCCTCAACCTTGAAGAGAGATAGAAATCTGTGAATATGTCTCGAACACCTATGACCGAGAAATACGATAGTAAACCAGAATAACAAAGCAAGCAGCATAGTTACCGCAATCTCGAGCAAACAAAGACCACGACCATGAACTATTTGAAGGACAAGTGTTAGTACTAGGAGACCAAGGATGTCGTCGAGAACAGCAGCGCCGAGGATGGATATGCCCTCAGGAGTATTCAACACCTTCAGCTCTATCATAGTCTTAACTGTAATACTGACACTAGTAGCAACTAATAGAGCACCAAGTACTAGACAGGTAGTAGTATCATAGCTTAGAATACTTCCAACAGCATACCCGAGAGCAAAGGAAATGATTACACCGAGAACAGCTATTGTGGACATAGGGGTAAAGTAGTGTCTAAACTCGGAAAATCTAGTCTCTAAACCAGCCAAAAACAACAAGACAGTAACTCCGAACCAAGCAACATGCTCTATAATTTCATTTGGTTGAACAAGTCCCAAGACTGTAGGACCAATGATTATACCAGCAAGAATATCACCTAGGACTGGTGGGTAGTCAATTAAGGAGAACAGTTCCTCAAATAACTTACCCACAATCAGTATAACAGCGAGATCACGAATGAACACAGCAAACGGAGATATGCTAAACAATTTCACCTCACCTCAAGTAAAGTCAAGTATTCAGAATCTGAATACTTTCATCACTTATTGCTGAGATGATGTCACTACAAGATATAAGGATTTCTCCGTAAAATAACTTAGATATTTAGCAGCATAAAATATCCTAATATAAGATTTGGTTAGAGTATTTACGGGTACATATGTAACTTGGCAGTGAAGTACTTAGCTCAAAATCGAGCAGACAAAGGAATAAATTCTTTCAAACTCCCTAACAACAGTGTTTAGCTGATCAATATCCTCTGCAATAGCGGTAATACATACATTACCCATTTCATCTAGATCAATACGTGTATACCTAGATAATGCTTTAACGGAGTTCTTTAGCGTACGCAGTAGCTTAACGGTACTTAGATTTTGCTCATATCTAAAGAACGGTTCAGACTCAATGTGAATTCCGTACTTCTCAATATACAAGGTAAATGCTATCCTATTGAAACCAAGTCCTTTTGAGGCAACTACAGTAGTTGCCCCGTCGATAATTGGTGTAGCAACGTAGTATCCTAGCCTCTTAAGTACCTCTACATACTTACTGAATCTAGAGTCAATACTGTGCTCACGTACTTCCAACTCAGTACCTTCACTTACCTCACGAAGATAGTGTAGGGGACCTACTAGGTATCCAATGTGAAGAACTGGTGTGTAGGGTTCTGATAGTCCATAGAAGAGACAGAGAGCTTTACCTGGAGGCCAGTAGTACACTTCACCAAGCTCTATTGAGTAGACATTTGCTTTATCACCTATCGTGATTGGTGTCTCGAAGTATACCTCCTCCTTCCACACATGAGCACGTGATCGAAATGGTAAATGTTTCCTAAACTCATCAACGTATTTGTCCACATAAATGACAAACGAGTACTTCCCGGCAAGTACCTCAATCAACACATTTATCACCCAGTTCAGTTACAGGAAGAGAGTCTTACCTAAAAAGAGAAAGAGGAGAGCTGTTAATACCTTACTTAAAGCCTGGTGGTCTGACCTTAACTACATCCTTGTTCACTAGTGTTGGTGGTACTCTACCTTCATAGAATGCTATTAGGTTTTCAGCTACTAGCTCTGCCATTGCATGTCTTGTTTCGTACGTAGCACTACCTATGTGTGGTACAAGTACTACATTCTTGAATGCTGTTAGTGGATGGTTTGGCGGTAGTGGTTCTTCTTCAAATACATCGAGTCCAGCTCCTGCAATCCACCCCTCTTTCAGAGCTTTTATTAGTGCTTCTGTATCGATGACCTTACCTCTAGCTGTATTTATGAGTATTGCACCCCTCTTCATCTTCCTTAGCTTCTCCTCATTGATCATGTGGTACGTCTCCTTTGTTAGAGGTACGTGTATTGATATGATGTCTGCTTCCTGCAGTAATGTATCGAGATCTCTATACTCAATGCCAAGCTGCTTCTCTAAGTCTTGCCTACGGACAATATCGTAGTAAATTACCTTCATACCGAAACCTTTAACAGCTATCTCAGCAACTCTCGAACCTATCCTACCCAATCCTATGATTCCAAGTACCTTACCCTTAAGCTCAACACCAAGCATCATTAATGGATGCCAGCCTGTCTTTGTTCTTGACCATTCACCCCACCTAACGAAGTGATCTGCTTCGACAATCCTCCTAGCAACAGCTAATATGAGAGCCCAAGTTAATTCAGCAACAGCCTCTGTTAGTACTCCAGGTGTATTTGTCACATATACACCTAGTTTCGTTGCTGTATCGATGTCTATGTTATCAAACCCAACAGCCATCTGAGCTACGATCCTCAATTTCTTTGCTTGCTGTAGTAGATTAGCATCTATCCTATCTGTGAGCATTGTAAGTAGTGCATCTGCTTGCTTAGCTTTCTCTAGGAGTATATCATATGGTGGTGGATAGTACTTATCCCATACCTCAATCTCGTAGTACTGTTCGAGTTTCTTGAGTATGTCTTCAAATATCTCTCTAGTCACATATAGCTTTGGTTTCTGCATGAAATCACCGATAAGTTAGACAAAGATCATAAAGATATAAGTTTACTTGTAGCTACCTCGTATACACTATGTATTGAATGCATTCAATGTAGATTATTGGACAAGTGTGTTGGAAAATAAGAAATTAGAATAAAGGCTTAGGACGTACCTAGTTCCTTAGCTAGTTCCTTAATCACCTGAACACATTTATCTCTAAATTTGAGATATCCTTCAGTGAACTCCTTCATTGTCTTTACACATGGTCCGTACTTTGGCCATTCTTCAACTTTAAGACCTCTATTACCGTACTTCAGCTCAATACCTACCTTCTTCAGTAGTTCATTTACTTCAGGTGATGCTTCATATGCCTTGACGAAGTCTTCGTACTGCATTAGTCTCTCTAGGACCTTTGGATCTAGCTCCTTCATTACTGACTCCTCGTAGTCTTCTAATCTAAATCCTGGTTTCATGGTTTCATGTAGTACCTTTAGCTGGTGATTGGGGAACTCTGTGTTGGTCATGTTCCTCCTAGCAAACGTCAGTAACGTATCGCTTGGGTGTCTCTTTGATGCTGGTAGTAGGTCGATTCTATCCACCACCATTTCAGCTTCCTCTCTCGTCACACCTACTTCCTTCATTAGGTACTCAATCCACTTCTCTCTATTTCCAGGAGCAAACAATATCTCGTATACTCTATGGGCGACGAATGTACCTGATAGGTGTAGGTCGTTCTCTATCTGACTCAACATCTTAACTAGACTCTCCTTATCACCGTATGCACCTGTCTCGAGTAGTGCTTCAACGAATGCATCACGTAGTAGGTTCCTACCTAGGATCTTCTTTGAACATAGAACCTCAATTCTCTCCTTGAGTGGTAGCTTCATCAACTCAGCATACTTGTCCTCTGGAACTCCTAGAGCCTTTGCTAGCTTCTCAAGTATTGCTTCTCTCTTTTTCTCATCAACTTTCTCTAAGCCCTTTAGCAGTAGGTCACTTGCTATAGTTTCTCTTAGGTGATCCTCAAGTCTACCACCCATGTTGGTGTCGTATGTCTGTGTAACTAGGATTCCTGCCTTAATTGCCTTAGCCATGCCTCTCATTGCTGCTACACCAATTAGGACCTCCTGAGCTACCGTGTAGCTCACTGTAATGTTCTGACCAATACCAAGCTCATTCAGTCTCTCAGCAATCTCTATCGCTGCTGGATACGCTGCAGCTACCTTAATTACTATGTTTGGTCTGCCCTTCTCAGTAACCGTCGTATAGCCCCAAAGTAAGTACTCGTCATATACCTTCAAATCCTTTTGCGTTCTCATGTAGAAGGTTAGTGCTGCCTCAACACTCTTCTCAACATCGTGAGCAATTAATGGATTTAACTGATAGCTCACTAAACCATCGTGATACCTGGACCAGAAGAAGACTGGTCTAAATACTAGGAAGTTATCCATGAGTGCAAATCTGGTTGCTTCCATAGCTATGTCATCAGCATACTTATCAGGTTCCTTAAACCACTCAGGGTGCTCCTTAACAAGTACATCTTTTGCATACTCCTTGAATAGCTCCCATAGTCTTGGATCATCATCGTATGCTCTAGCAGCTAGTACAGGATTAGTTGATACCTGTACATAGCCTAGATGTCTTAACCATCTTAGACCTAGTGCATAGTCATTACCGAACTTACACATTCCCTTTAACGTAGCCACGTAGTAAATGTTAGTCTCAAATTGTTTTCTCATTGCGTTTAGGTAACTTTCAAGTAGGTTGTTTTCATCAAGTTGTTTCTCGACCTCACTTGCCATGTATGCAAGCATGCTGTTACCCTTATTCACTATCTTCATTGACCTTAATTGCTCCTCAATGGTTGCTTTAGCAATGAGTGCACTACCATATTCTTTTCTTTCAATTTCCTCCCATCTCTTCAAAATACTGTAGATAGCTCTAAGTGACTTCTCTACTTCATCACTACTAAATCCAACTCTCTTACTTTCAATACCAAAGAGGTTGAATGCCATTTCAAGTAAAACGTCATAGCACCTATACCTGGTAATTACTTTCCTCTCAACTTCCTCCTTACCATCTGTATCCTTTATCTTAGCGGCAACAAACTCTAAATTTAGCTGTCGTATTGCTGCTCCAATGACATCATATAGCTTACCAACCATTTCTGGGTATAGAATGTGATCAGCGGCTAGCTTCGTGTGTCCAGCAAGTGCTGTCTTAACTATGTGATCAGCATGATCTGTTCGTGGTGGTACTGGTAGCGTCAATTTCTCTGGTCTCGATCTCTCAATGACCTCCTTAACGTAATCTAGCGTAAGACTCACCATAGAGTATCAACACCTCACATGTACCGCACATTAGTTTCAGAGATGTGTATATAAGGATTACTACCATCGATAACCTAAGTAGGTTACTATATACCTACTTAGGACTGTTGAGTTAGGTGTGATCTAAACTTGATATGAGTTTTGATTCTTGTAGGAATTTAGTAGAAACTTAGTAAATTGTGAAGGAGAAAAATGATTTAAGGTTAAGTGCCTATGGTTTGATGGTTATTTTTGCGTCTTTTCTTAATCTTGCTCTCTCCATCGCCTGTAATACTTCTGATAACTTATACCTTGCTGTAATGATCTTTGTTGGATCTATCTTTCCGCTTGCTATTAATCTAATTACCCACATGAACGGTGCGTAATCTACGTGACCTTGTGAGCCGTAGATCTGTCCGCTCCTTATCTGGAAGTACTCAAACCATGTTGGTGCTTCTCTATCAGCTCTACCAATCCAGGTAATCTTACCTCCAACTGCTAGACATTTCTCCATCTCCGTTATTAGTGGTGGATATCCTGCTGCCTCTACCTGTAGATCAGCACCTACACCACCAGTCACATCCAGCACTACTTCGTGAATTGACTTACCCTGCTTCTCTAGCTCAACTGGGTTGAATACGTAATCTGCACCAACTTGCTTAGCTAATTCTGCTCTCTCTGGTATTATCTCAAATGCTATTACCTTACCTGCACCAGCAGCCTTAGCTAGCATTATACATGCTAGACCAATTGGCCCACAACCATACACGACTACGTATCCACCTGGTAGGAATCCACCCGCTCTAATGAACATGGCCTTATACGCTACGCTAAATGGCTCAACTAGCGAACCCGCTTCGTACATCTTGTCCTCACTCCTGTACACATTTAGGAACTCATCGATCTTCCAGCAGTACTTAGCATCTACAACTAGGTATTCTGCAAATCCACCATTCTTCGTGAATCCCATCTCTTCTAAATTGACACAGTGGTCAAAGTAGCCTCTTCTACAGTTGACACACTCACCACAGTACCACATCTCTACACAGGTTACTGCATCACCAGGCTTTAGCTCTGTTACCTCACTACCAACCTCAACTACTTCACCTGATAGCTCATGACCGATGACTACTGGTAACTTCACCATACCCGGATACAGCATGTAACCCTCTTCATCCTTTTCGTACATGTGAATGTCACTACCACAGATCCCACAGGCCTTAACCCTAATAACTACCTGCCTTGGACCAGGTCTTGGCTTCTCAATCTCCTCTAGCTTTAGTGTTGGATTCTTCCACACCCTACTACCGTGTTTTGCTTTCTTTGTTTTCTCTTCTTCAGGAGTGGGTTTGTAGCCAGGTCTTGGCGCCCATTCGCCATGTAGAACAGCTGCTAACATCTTCTCTGGCATGGTACCGCCCTCTAGAGAGGTTGCTATACAGCTATTTAAGGATAATCGTCTTTAGTGTAGCTCAAAGTCTATCTACATAGCAATTGCTAATTCTTAACATTGATTCTGTGGTCTCTTAATGTTTTTCGAGAATTCAACTAATATTAATGAGCTTGATTATGCGTGTAGAGGAGGTACAGTCTATGCCTAGTATGTACCTTGGATTAACTCCGAGACCTGGTTTTGGTGTGAGGTTACCTGATGTATTGCTACCTACGATGTACAGAGTCTTTAAGGAACTCAACGTTGTTGCCGACATCATGTTATCGTACCACAGAGAGACCGGTCCTGAAGATATCATAGCATCACTAAATCCAAGAGATTTCTTGAAAGGACATACAGGAACCTCAATTAAGGAGTACATCTCCAAGGCTAGGAAGTTATCCGACCTATACTCTGTAATTATTGAGATTGAAGCAGATCACGTGTCATTAATGGCTTCACCTGAGAGAGCTATCAAGAGGATCAGTGGTGCTGCTTTTGAGTATGGTCTTACTGATGAGGAGATTCGTGAGTCTCTGAACTACATTGAGAAGGAGATGAAGGAAGCTAAGGAAGTTGGTGGAGTTGAGTTTGTTACAGTAGATACTTGTGAACTCGTTGATCTCGGTGTTGATAAGTTGAGTGAGAGTGAGGTTCTTGCTAGGTACGAGAGTGAGGTACCTGAAGATGTTAAGAGGAGTCTCGAAAGGAAGTATATTGGCAAGGTCTTCACATTCCTTGGACCTGAGTACTGTATTGAGGTTAAGTTCAGTAGGATTGATGTAGCTAGATTAGCTCTAAAGTACCTCAAAAGTATTGAGTATATTGAGAAGGTATACAGCTTAGTTGAGACATACCTAGGTCCTGTAGGTCTTGAAGTAGCTCTCGATGAGTTACCTGAGTTAACCCCTGTAAAGGATCTAGTGTTTTACCTCAGTGAACTAAGAGATAGGGGACTCAACGTTAACTTCATAGCACCAAACATAGGATTTAAGAAGCGTGAGGATTATGCAGGTAAATTAGATGAGTTAAGAGAGAGGTTAGAGGTATTGAGTATCATAGCTAGGTCATTCGGTGCTTTACTATCGATTCACTCAGGTAGTGGTGCTCACCCATATAGTGATAAGGGTGTTGGTGTTTGGGAAATAGTTCGTGATGCAACTAGTGGACTTGTTAAGTACAAGATGTCCGGTATCTTCATTCAGCTACTACTCGAGGTCATGGCTAGATTCCCAAGAGGTTCAAGACCCAGAACTCTCTACGAGGAGATCTTCAGTACTGTACACGATTACTTGACTAAAGAGGTTGAGAAGAGGGGTTACCTGTATTCACCTGAGCTAGAGCAGATGCTGAAGAGGTACGAGGATGAAGTTAGGAAGGGTCTTAGAGAGGAAATGGATCCAAGAGCAGACTTCTTCAGGCACTACTTCTTCCTATTCCAGACAGTTAGAGATAGTAGGGGATTTAGGTATCTAAGAGAGAAAGTATTGGAGCTCTATAGAGAGGATGAAGAACTTAGAAAGGTGTACGAACGTGAGCTAGCACACTTACTGACTAGGTTCCTAACTAAGCTAGGTTACGTAAACAATGCTATAAGGTGGAGAACGATGCACATAACTTAGTAATGTAAGTAGATGCGAGTACAGAGGTAGGAAAAAGAGGTAGGAAGAATACAGCTCTTTTTACCCTCCCTTACCTTGCCTTACTCACCACTCTATTGTACTAGTCATAACTTACCGTGACAGGTCTTCCCTCTCTATATGATCTCCAGCAAGCTTCAGCTATCTGTACAGCTCTTAAACCGTCAATACCTGTTATCAGTGGTGTCTTATCCTCAATGATACACTGTATAAAGTGTCTATCCTCTGCTATGTACGCGTCGTAGAATCTCTTCTCAAACCACTTAACACCTAGGAATACCAATCCATCAGGTCTACCGTAAGAGAAGAGATTGTTCTCTCTTGCACCTACGTAGATAATTCCATCAGTACCGTAGACCTCTGTTCTAAGGTCATAGCCGTACACGTTCTTCCTCGTACCGTGTATGTAACCTAGAACACCATTCTCAAACTTGAAACTTATCGATACAACATCTAGATCACCCTTCTTACCTATTTCCTCTGGAAACATGTAGACTCCGCCATGTACGTACACTTCCTTGACCTCCGAACCTATGAGCCACCTAGCCATATCGAAATCATGTGATAACATGTCTAGAAATATACCACCACTAAGCTTTGGATCAGCTGCCCAACCAGGTGGTGGTGCTGGATCCCTAGCTATGCTAATGAACATTATTGGTCTACCTATCTTACCCTCTTCAATGAGCTTCTTAGCATTTAAGTAAGCTTCATCGAACCTCCTCATGTAACCAACCATTAACTTCACACCAGCTCTCTCAACAGCTGATATAACCCTCTTCGCCTCATCAGAGGTCACTGTCATTGGCTTTTCACAAAAGATATGCTTACCTGCTTCAGCTGCCTTAACAATCATCTCAGCATGGAGGAAGGTCGGTGTACATATTACTACTGCATCTACTTCAGGATCCTTCAGTAAAGCATCATAGTCCCTGTACCACTTAACGCCAAACCTCTCACCCACAGACCTAGCTAACTCCTCAACCACATCAGCCACAGCAACCAATCTAGCATTCTCAACATGAGCCATGAAGATCTCAGCATGAACTCTCCCAATTCTACCAAGGCCAATAACTGCTACACCAATTTTCTTCACTTAACCACCTCAGGAAAACTGATTTAGACATCTAGAAAATATCTATTTAGCCGTGACCACGATGAGTGCCCCACTTAGTGAAAGATTCGGAAAACCTGTTTTGAATAAATTTGGTAAAAAGATATACCTCGATCAAATGTCTAGAAAGGAGCTCGAAGAGAGAGTTAAAGAATGTGACATAGTGATACTCCCAGTAGGTTCAGTCGAATGTCATGGACCATTTGCACCGCTTGGAGAAGACACGATAATTGGTGTATCAATTGCTGAGAGAGTTGCCTATGAGACAGGTGTAACAGTTGCACCACCAATATTCTACGGTAGTCACCCAAGTCATCACTATGGTCTACCAGGTACAATACCTGTAAGAGCAACAACACTCATAGAGTATGTATCAGATGTAATTAGATGGCTTAGCAATGCAGGTTTCAAGAAGATAATCGTCCTAAATAGTCATGGACAGGAGTACGTACTACCAATAGCTAAGGACGTAGCGATAATAGAGAAGGGTGTCCACGCTCTAATTCTAGTTACGAGTTGGTGGTCCTGGGTACAGGATTTGCTCAGAAAAGCAGGTACAGGAGAAGAGATTGCCCCGGGTGTAAAACTTGAAACACCATTCATACACGCAGATGAAGTAGAGACAAGCGTTACATGGTATGTAGC
>CAZYGV010000020.1:0-12823 GCA_964647155.1 uncultured Thermoproteales archaeon
ATTCAAGCTAAGATGATTGAGATACTTCGAGAACCTGAGAAGTACCATAATAGAGTTGTTCTCATAGAGGGTAAGTTCATGGGTTGGTACGTACCTAAGAACTTAACTGGACCACCCATATCGACACCACCAGTCACTAGGAGTGATTGGGTAATTGCTGATGATACTGGTTGGATCTACGTATCAGCTACGTCACCAGCTAGGTGTAGCCTCAAACCCTTCTCTAGAGAAGATGTTGGTGCTAAGATCATTGTGAAAGCAGTAGTTAAGCTACGAGAGATAGAGACTAAGGAAGGTACTGTCAAGGTACCTTACCTCTATGCGCTTGAGTGCATAGTACTCAAGACGTAAAGTCAATAATTCCGAGGGTAGTTACTGAAGTTAGGTGATGATGGACGTCCTTGCTGATAGGTGCTGAATCTCAGCGGGGCTGATCTAGGTAAGTACATGTAATGGTGACCGCTGTAGTCTCGGTCATGTAGTGGTTAAGTAGAAAGTTTCTTCACGGATCCCTCTACTCACCTAGTGTGCGGGATGAGCGAAGGCGGGCTTACGTGACTGATGATCGATTACAGCTGGGCGCGACCGCCTGCAAAGCTTATTTCCCGTAAGAACGTGAGAGGAAAAAGGTAGTCGAAGAATCCATCTCTTACCTACCTCAGGTAGCTTACCTCTAGCGACTCCTCTCCCTCAATATCTCCCTCATTGCTTCCAGTATTATCCTATGTACTTCGTAGGGTCTCTCAAGTGCTTCCAGTCTTACTGGTGCTGTGCCTATACCCTTGACAATTACCGTACCTGTTCCGTAGATCCTATCCCAGAACCCAACATTTATCCTCACATCCGTGATACTCGCTAGATCAATCATGTCGTAGTCAATACCCACAACACCCTTCCTCTTAATTAACCTCCTATTGGTCATTATGTACATGACGTTCTTACACTCAAGAGCTCTAGCAATAGGTGTTAGTGACCCAATTAGTGCTAAGAGACCAAACCATATGCTGAAGAAGATCATTGCAGCTGGTTGTCTAAAGACCTTTGGACCAGCCGTGGATAGTACTATAGCTAGTGTGAATACAGCAAATCCAATTGTGAATATTGTGAGGGGTAGTGCTTGCATTAGGTACACCTTTGGTACAGGTCTCGAGGCCCACGCTATCCTCTCTTCAGGCATGAGAATTCTGTAGACGTCTTCAGGTACCTCCATTCAAGGCACCATCTAGAGAGCTGTGAGGTAAGCTAAAAATGTAACTCACGGCACTACCTCAGTCTTAGGTATTCGGTGATGTATGCTAGGGTATTTGCTCTTGTCAGTAGTCCTAGGTTGGGTAATACGTATTGACTCTGTATGTTCTTTATCGATGAGTTGAGATTGATAAAGGTGGTAAGTGCCCTATCGAGGATGATTTTGATTACTGAGGAAAGATATTGAGGAGTGTGATCTCTTCATCCTCACTTCACCAGTATACGTTGTCAATGTTAGTGCTCAGTTGAAGACTTTTGTTGATAAGACTTGTTCCTGGTTCCATAAACCTCCATTCCTCGGTAAGTACGCTATCGTGGCTACTACAGCTCACCATGGTCTAGTAGCTGTACTTAGGACTTTGAGGACTTATGTCGTTGCTTGGGGTATGGTTTGTCTTGGTGAGATAGGTGCTGTGTCTTGGGGTAGAAGGATGGTTAATGAGGAAAGGGTAATGAGAAGGATTAGGTTGTTAGCTGAAAATGTAGTTAAGGTTCTTGAGGTGAGGTAGCACCTGAACCATCATTACTTGGCTTAATAGTATTTGAGAGTTTCAGGTACAGAGCTAAATCAGCACAGCACAGGGCACCTCACAGATATGAGTACTGGGAGAAGTTAGGTCTTCTCAACAGGAAGTACTATAGCGATAACGTTAGAGTTCCTCTCCTAAAGCGATTGCTAGTGAAGTTGATGTTACCTATAGGTGCATTGTTCTACGGGTAGTAGCGTAGCTGCGAACTTAGCTACTACGTGACCAGAGAGGACATCGTACTTACAGTAGTCATCTACCCAAGTTAATTCAATGACCTTACGCACTCTCTCCCTGTACCTCACAACTAGGTTGCATTCACCTTTAGCAACTACATTACCGTACCTATCCTCGAACTTCACAACTATGTACCCGGTGAACTTACACTTAATGAAGTTGTGCACTACGACTTCTACAAATCTCCACCTATCACTGGAGGTTTTAGGTATGTAAATGTATACCTCAATGACAGGGCTCTCTGGATATGGTCTACCTATGAACCTGTAGAGCTTGTCCTCCATCATAGGATACATCAAACCGGTAACTTCCACAGTCATGGGATGTAGTGTGTAGAAAGCTTGCTTCAACACATACCCTAGAGCTAGTGCGCCACAGAGCAATGCTATGGTCGATACCACGATGTACAGTATAATCTTGCTACTCATGAAGAATCTCCACATTAAGCCTATGATGTACTTCCTCTACCTATCCAGTTAAAAAGTAAAGTTTCGTGAATTAACTGGTTATCTCCTTGACTTCTGAGAGAAGTTCATCAATCTCAATTTCAGCAAATCCTATGAAGGAATCTGATGCACCATACGTAATGAGTAGTTTATCTCTAAACTTCTGTGCACCACATGGAAATACTACATGTGGTCTATCTCCATACTTCTCGTATGGAGTCTTAGGCTCCATTATGTAGTGTGGAGTGATACCAGATATCGTGAGCTTACCACCTTCATAGCGTAGGAGGAGAGCAAATACCCTATATACCTGATCTACATCTACGGCATGAGCTAGTATTAGGTACTCATCATCACTAACCTTTATAGGTGCTGTATCCCACCCTAGCGCCTCCTCGAAGGTAGCTGGAATCATTAGAACGTAGTTGTTATGAATCACTACTTCACTGACATTACCTCTCTTCAAATTCTCAAGTAAGTCCCCTTTACGCACCTCACCAACCCATAAACACTGTGGAAAGTTGAGGAAGTGCGGTACGTGAAGTACAAAAATCTCTTCGCTACCTGTATCGAGTACCACAGTATCCCTAACTCCAGTTAGGTGGTGTCTAAGTGAACTAGGTAGTGTAAGGTATGATATCTTCCTCCAACAGCAACCATTCTTAGATAGAGCAACTACAGGTACTGTACCCTCAACTAAATCATCAACGTACGATTTAACTGCAGACCTACCTACGTACGTTATTGCTAGGTACTCACCAAGTTTTTGGATTCTAGGATCTTCACATCCCCATAGGTCAATCTCGAGATCTGGTACAAGAACTAGCTGGGCACCATATCTCTTACCAATTAGGTCACCACAATAAACCTCATCTAGCTTTAGCTCTAGATGTGCAATAGCACTGACATACCTGTAGTATCCGAGGACAACTCGAGTATATAGGTGAAGAACTTTGTTCTTAACAAGGCATGTGGTGTTGAAGGCAGCTACGGGAACCTTCTTTGGGTAATTCTCTAGCGTTATGTTTTCAGGAGACAGTACACCAAGTCTCTTACCAAGATCTCTCACTCTAGGCTTTCTTAGCTCGTTAATTTTATCTACTTGTGGAAGTATGTGAAGCATGAAGTCCTACTCTCCACGACCCTTGAGCGCTATACCCAATATTTATCACTACTCCTAACAGTAGCTATGTAGTAGCTGAGTAATACATCATCACTGATATGTTGTTTCCACGCATGGAGTACGGATCTGGTATATAGCAAATACCTTATATACCCCACCCATGACTATAAACCGCCCTACCCGCTCTAAGCTTCTTCCTGAAGAACCTAACTGATTGCAGTAAGGATATAATACTGGTTAAAAATCACTGAAGCGCAGAGTAAGGCGACCTCTATGGTCTTATCCTCGAGAACTTACTCCTCTACCCTTAGAAGGGAGTTCAAGACAATAGACATAGTCAAGAGGATTAACTTCATCTATCCTGATCAAGTAATGGTTGAGGGTTATAGACGTAGACCAACTGCTATATTTAATCCAGGTCTAGTTCTTGAAGGTAGTGTACTACGTGTATATCCTCGACTCCAATTCGAGTACTACAACTACGTAGCTTGTATCGGGTACTTTGAAGTTGATGTGAGTGAACTTAAGTCGCTTAGTTTTGTGAGATGTAGAATTGTTGTCTATCCAACTCTAAATGTTGAGTATCTTGGTTGTGAAGATCCTAGGGTGCAGAAGATAGGTAGTGAGTACGTGATGCTGTACACAGGTGTTGGTGCTACACCTAATCCCGAACACTTTCCCTATCCAAGGAACTTCATATGGTATAAAGCTCACCTCTGCATCGCTGTAAGTAAAGATGGTGTTAACTGGAGTAAGTTAGGATATGTCAAGATGGAAGGTAAGGTTCCTGTTCATGATAAGGACGCCTTCATAGTTAGGTGTGGAGATAGCTACGTACTGTTCCACAGACCAACTATTGGTAATCAAAATGAGTGCTGGAGAGGAGTGCTAGATCTAAATACACTAAATACAACAAACAACACAATAGTCATACCATGTATGGAATTTGAAGAACGTGTAGGTTGGTCAACACCACCAATAGAGGTTGATGGTAGTTATCTAGTCTTTGTACATGCTAAGTGTGTAGATTTGAGGTATAGGGTCTTCGCATGTCTACTAGATAGAAAGACTCTTGAGATAATAGCCATGACACCGTACTACATAATGGAGCCTAAGGAGTTGCAGGAAATGCTTGGTGATACAGCACACGTGGTCTATCCCTGTGGTGCGGTTAAGATAGATGATAAGGTGATTATTGCGTATGGTGCTGCGGATTGGTGTATGGGGTTTGGTGAAGTTGATCTTAGTGAGTTAATGCATCACCTAGATAGGGGTCGTGTGATGTAGTTTAAAAGTAATTACGTGAAGGATAGGTACTTAATAGCTCTCCTGTACTTAGGACCCAGTACCTTCCTCAACTCAATCACATCTACACGACCTCTCTCCTGCCTTAGCTCAAGTATTTTCCTAGCTGTTTTAGGTCCTATACCTGGAACCCTCACTAACTCCCTAAAGCTAGCAGTGTTGATGTCTACTGGAAACACATCACTACGCAATCTAGCATATGCGAGCTTTAGATCTACATGAGGTAGCATACCATCTCTACATAGCTCAAGTAGTTCCTCTAAGCTAAAACCGTAGTCTCTCATCAGGAAGAGTGCTTGATAGAGTGCTTTCTGCCTAGACTTAGGACATGGCTTTCTCCTCTCAAGAGGAGTCTTAGGTATTGGTTCGAAAGCACTGAAGTGAATTAGGTATATTCCTCTGTGGAGGAGGTACTTCATGAGCTTCAAGTACTGTGTATCTCTATCCTTGAGCGCACCTACTACAACCTGTGTATCCACCTTACAGCTCCTACCTCTACACTCTTCAATACACCACAGTAGTCGCTTCAAGACGTCATTCACGAAATCACCCTTATCAGGACATAGTTCTGAAAACATACTTGGTGTTGGTGCTTCTAAGTTGATCCCAATTCTATCAGCTACCTCAGCAGCTCTACGTATCACATCACGATCAGTACCTGGCATTAACCTAAGATGTATGTACCCTCTAAAACCTAGCTTCCTCAACTTCTCAGCAACCTCAACTTCCATCTCAGATACTTTATCGGGATCAGAAAACATACATGAGGATAGAAAGAGACCACGTACCTCCCCACGAGACCAGAGTCTATATACGACCTCAACCAACTCATCAACTCTCCACTGCTCACGAGGAACCCTCCTACCAGACCTAAACTCACAGTAAAGACAAGAACAGCAACAACAACTAGATAACAAGGTCTTAACTAACCTACCACCTACAGACCTGTAGATAGGTACCCTACAGATATCCCACCTAGCACCAACAACTAGGACCTGCCACTTACTCCTAGATACCAAGGGGAAGAGCCCTCAAACTCAACCTACGTGAAGCTAGAGAAAAAGGTAACTCACAGGTGAACTCCATAAGCTACCTCAGATGTAGAAGCTTTAGAAGTAGTGTAGTATGATCGTCAAAGTCAACACCCTCTAAATCCTCAATTAACAACCTAACTAACTGTAGAGTAGAACGTAGAACACCATTACCTACTAAGTGAAACACTCTCGTAAAGTGCTTGAGGAAACTCATCTTCAAGTGTATGTTAGCTAATTTAGAGTACAGGTACTTCCTCACAACCTTAGGATCAAATACCTCTGTAGAGTTAAGGTAGTTAGCAACCCATCTACAGTACGTAAGTCCGAGAACCACACCACCACCTGTAAGTGGTTTAGTGAATCCAAGAGCATCACCAACAACGATACAGGAACCACGAGACTTCACTAATGAGAGTGGAGGTCCAAGGGTGATGACACCACCAAATACCTCACTACACCACCTCTTAATCCTCAAGTCAAGTACCTTCTCAACGTATCTACACAACGTACAAAGCTTATCAATCGATACCCTGTAATCACCAAGACCAACCCTAACACACCTATCGGAAATCGGTACAATCCAAGCAAAGAACTTCTTTGAAAGTACCCTATCGAAAATCACAGTGAAGGTACTTGAATCAATTGGGTGCTCCAACAGCACATCTACCTGAATACCCCATAACTTCGTCAACATATAATCGTAGAGACCAAGTTGCTTAGTTAATGCAGCGTAACCACCCTCAGCAACAACAACCACATCATACACCTCCCTAGCTCCGTCCTGTGTATAGACAATACCATGAGGATCCACAGCAACAACCCTACTACGGAGCTTAACTACGTGACCCCTATTGAGAACTTCCTGGAGTAAGTACCTCTCCAGTCCTGGTCTATCAACGACACAGGCTACGTAGTGCCTGAAATCAAGTCTATACCTAGGGTATGCACTAGGCCCAATAACCTCAATGTACCTGAATCTATTGAGTACCAGCTCTTTACGGTAGAGACCTAGCTCCTGAAGACCTCTAATACTCACAAGTGATGTACAGTGCCTCGGTAATCCAACAACACTATGCTCCTCATGTACAACAACCTCATGACTCCTGACATGTGAAGCTAGGTATAGACCACAAGGACCCGCACCAATAACACAAATCCTCATCTCAACTACCTACACCTACTCCTCAAATCCCTAATAACATTCATGAATTTCCTAACCCTCCCAACATCTACCGGATTCGTAGTAACTCCATTCACCTTGAAGTACGTACCAACAATAAAACCATCCACGTACTTGAAGAACTTAGCAACATTATCAATCCTCATACCTGAACCAATGATGACAGGTACCGAGACAACACTACGCACCTTAACCACATCATCTAGACTAGGCTCACAACCTGTCCTCAAACCAGTGACTATGACCGCATCAGCACAACCCCTAGACACAGCTACCAGAGCAGACTCCTCAATTGACTCCGGATACAGTGGCTTACCGTGCTTACAGTGTACATCAGCAAACACCCTTACACTACAGTTACGTAGGTAACTCCTCAAGAACTCAATCTCGTAAGCAACAGGTTCTAGAATACCTTGATCCGTAGCAAGAACATCAGTATACGCATTAACCCTGATGAACTTAGCACCACAGGCATACGCTATAGCAAGTGCTTCAGGACCTGAATTCCTAAGCAAATTCACACCAACTGGAATAGCAACCTCCTTAACAACTTCACGAACAACAACAGCCATGGAAGCAATGGTCAGTGGATTGCTACACCTCTTCGCAAATGGATAATCACCATAGTTCTCAACAATTAAACCATCAACACCACCCTCAACCAACTTCCTAGCTTCAGATACAGCAAACTCAACAATACCCTCCATAGATTCCCCACGATAACGAGATGAACCCGGTAGGGGAGGTAAGTGAATAACACCAATAACAGGCTTCTCAACATGAAATAACTCGAGAAACCAATCAAAAACCATACAACACCCTACAATTATCACTCAACAAAGTACTCTATTAAGTAAATGCTAAATACAGACCTAACTAACTACTGTGAAGAGACACTCAGCAGCACCCGTAGCTTGACACTGCTCCTCCCTACAGCTAATATCCCTCTGAATAAGTGACTTAATAAAACCGGTGATAACACCTCTAGTGAAGTGACACCTTGGTACTGTAGCCTTCACCTCCCTAGCCTCAAAGTTGTCTCTAATAGCTAACTTAACGATCCGAAATCTCTTCTCAACAGTTCTCATCAAGCCAAAACCCATAACCCTCCAATACTTCGCAAGTACCTCAATGGCTTCACCTACGGTGATAGCACGAATTCTCAAATGAAGGTAATCCCTAAGCACACTCTCAGAAAAAGCAACACCGTACGCATAACCAATGTGATACATAACAGCGTCAGCAGCAGTACCCCAACGCTTCTCAAGCTCTTTCTTCATGCCCTCAAATGACTTAAGATCAAGCACTATGACAGGTCTACTACCACTAGCAATAGTCCTAGGGAAGATAAACTCATCGAAAACAATAGGTTCATACCTAAACTCAACGTACCTAACATCCTGAACATCGGTTAAGTCCTCAATTTCATCAGCTAAATCCCTAGGTTTACACCTACCACCACTAAAATCAACAAACATAACAGCAACATAACCAACACCAAGTCTCTGAACAATGAGGTTAAGTAGCTCACCACCAACCTTAGCAACAAGCGAAACAATAGAGGACACAGCCTCCTGCCTACTCAACAAGATACAGTACTCAGCAACCAACCTACCACCAGCTCTCATAACTCCATAGACATCTATAGGTACACGATATAGCTCAGACATAGCACAACACCTAAATTGCTCTAGGTAGTACTAGGTGTTAAATCTTTGCTAAAGAACTATAGTACGTTTACCTGAATCTATTGAAACGTAACCAAGTTACTTAGTAAAATTACCCAGAACCTTACCTAGGTAAGATGTTTTCTTAACTTCCTCAATACGTCAGCAGCATCTCTAGGCTTCACATCACCACCCCTAGGACTCAGCTTAAACACCTCAAGAGTAGTGTACTGAAGTCTATGAACCCTCCTCAAAATCCTACACACAGAAGCTAAATCCAGTACACCACTACCTACCAGTAGGTGATCCCTATACCTACCGTTAACAATGGTGAAATCATGTAGGTGAGCTACAAGCAATCTATCACCAAGAGCTTGAGCAAAGTTCTCGATAACAGCAACGTGATTCTCAATAGGCACCTTACCCAAGTAAGCACCAACAGCATGACCAACATCGAGACAGAAGTAAACACCCTTCACCCTCACAATAAGGTCAACCAATTGCTGAATATCAGAGAAAGGTCTATGATCATTATTCTCGACTACCAGGTCAACGCCATACTGCTCACAGAGACTCTGAAGCTCACGAACAGACTCAATACCCGCCCTTAAAACCTCATTCCAAACCTCCTTAAACTCAACAGCTTCACTACAAGAGACATGAACATTAACGTAGAGAGCACGTAACCTACCAGCTAACTCAATAACCTTCCTCATAACCTTGAGACTAGCCTCCCTAATCTCAGGAACAGGACTAGCAAGAGCAATATCCCTCCAAGGACCATGAATACCAACCTCAATACCAAAATCACGAACAGCCCTCTTAACCTCATCAACATCCATCCTATAAGGCCAAGGATAGTCAATAGATAGCTCAACGTAGTCAAAACCAACCTCATAACAATCCTTCATCACATAGTACAGAGGCCTATTCCCATACCAAAGATTGAAACCAATCCTCACCATACCCAACAGCTAAACAACACAGAACATACCTCAGCAACACAGTAAACGTAACCCCCTTATAAGGAAAATTGGTAAATTGAAAGTTGAGGAAATATGATAGACATAGCATACGAAGTAGGACTCGCACTAGATAAAATAATCAAGGGATCTAGAGGAACAATGGTAGCACTCTACCCACGCAAAATACTACTCAACAGCAACCTAAAGGAAAGACCACAGGTACTATACTGGCGAATCTACTACCTACTAGAGAACCTAGCAGAGAAAGGACTACTAGAGAAACAACACGTAAGCGCAAGAACACTCTACATAGTCAGAAGAGGAACACCACTATGGGAACTATTCAAGAAGTACGGAACAAGTGAAGCAGTTCAAAAATTCATATCACTAGTAGTGAATAGCGAATACGATAGGATAAAGCTCACAGTACCAACTACGAGGTAGATAGTAGATAATAAGTAACTCAAATTACCTAGCAGAAAACTGTAGCAATTAGTGATGTAGGGTTCACTAACTGAGTAGAAGAGTGATGAACCTAGTCCATACTGATCACGAACGAGGTTCAAACTCAAACACACAACAATCACCACCACACACAACACACTCAACCTCACGACACGTAGTAGGTACCTTCAAAACATACTCAACTAAACCACAGACAACACCACGCATGAAATCACAGTAAGGCTCATCCCTAGAACCAAGAAAGTGATAACACTCAAAACAATCAAAGACCCTCAACCTACCACAACCCCTACCAACATCAAAGAACTCAACCTCAACCCTACCAAGACCAAGAGCCTGAATAACCCTCAAAAAATCTCGACACCAATGATCTGATGTAAGAAATACATCAGACCAAAGTCTAGAAGCAAGAAACCTACCAAACTCAGTACCCAACTCATAGACAACACCACTACCACACCTCTCCCTCACACAGTTAATAATTCTCAACAGAACTTCACTAGGAAAAATAACACAGCGAAAATCATAACAAGTAATGAATTGAGAGATAGAATCAAGACCAAGGAAAGGAAGAGAACAACCATGAACAACACCAACAACACCAGGAGTAGTCAATAACTCAGAAACACCAACATCCTCACGAGAAGACACTAGAAACACATGAACAGAGTACTCGCCATCTCTAGGAACAACATCAAGACCAACAACATCACCAAACCTAGAGAAGAAATCAACAACATCACCAAGACAAGAGAGATCACGAACAAGAACAACAAAGTGATGAACAAAACCAGAAGAAACCCTATGAACAAGATTCAAAACCCTAAACAAACCACCAACCAAAACCACGGAAATACCACCAGAAGACAGATACATGAAGTAACTAAATGTGAATTACCTTAAGAGGAACTAGGTAAAGAACTACAGCAGAAGCTCACTAAGACACTAAGGTGCTGTATAAACCTCAATATTGAGTAGCTTCGCCAACTCAATAGCTCTATCCCTAGCATATGGAGTCACGATGACAAGTCTAGGCTTAACACCGGTAACCCTCTCATATAACTCACTAATCCTCTTAAGCTCAAGAACATCACCACGATCAACACTAGACTTAACCTCAATCAGTATGTGCTCACCATCCTTAACAACTAAATCAACATCGATAACAGCAGGATAACCATAGACAAAACCCTCCTTATCAACATAACACCACCTCTCAATCTTAGCAACACCAAGAATCCTCTCAACAACACCCCTCATACCCTCCCTAAACGCCTCCTCAGCAAGAACACCCCACCTAGCACCAAGAGCAGTAATCCTATCACTAAGTCTCCTAAGTTCCTCAGTATGTACCTTAACAACCTTCTGCAACTCAAGAGCTTGACCCTGAAGAGATTTAACCTGCTGTTGTAGATCTCTAATTGCTCTACTATGCTCAACAACCTGTTGCTGCAAATCCCTAATAGCTCTAGTATGCTCTCTAACCTCCCTCTGCAACTCAGCAACCTGCCCTTGTAGAACCTTCACTTGCTGCTGCAAATCCCTTACCTGCAACTGCAGATCTCTTACTTGTTGCTGTAAATCCTTAATAGCCTCAGTATTCCTGCTAATACTCTTCAGAACTTCCTCTATTCCCAGTAGACCAAGTACAGCATACCTAAATTCAACATCCTCTCTAAGTAACCTAAGAAACTCCTCCCTCAACTCGGAAGACATAGCAACTTCACTAAGTAACTACCTAAGGTAGCTTATAAAAACAGTACGTTAGTGAAAACTAGAACAGAAACTCAACTCACTGAGAGTAACGTGAATACACGATCCTAGTAGTCCAGAACTAGGTACAAGGACATCATCAGATCATCCTAAGCTCTATAGTGTGCTCAAGGTGAAGGAGAAGAGGACTAGAGATTACGAGTTGAAGAAATGTCACTGAATCTCGGAGAGTGCTAAGGGGAGTTCGACAATTTGAGAGATAGAGTTGGTTTATTGGGAAAGTGTAGTTGAGATGTTTAGTGCATTGAGAAGAAATTCTTGAGAAGTTGATCAAAGTGGTAATGTGTGGGTAGTGTCTTCCCGTACGTAAAATATGTACGTAGGTACAATTCGTATTTACGTTAGGTAGGTAGGTTTTGTGCGTAATTATAGTAAAAATATATAAGTGCACTAGAGGTACAGGTACTAGCAGGTGAAGTAGATGAGGCTTAAAAAGAGAGGTATCGAACCCATTGTTGCTGTCCTACTCTTAGTGACAATTGCCGTCATCGCATCAGTACTAGTGTACCTGTGGGTAACAGGATTCATAGGAGCAGCAACACCAACACAAACACCAGCAGAACTTAAGGAGGAAATAAAGATAGAGGCAGCATATGCAGACTATGATGCTACTAACAAAGTGCTAAATGTAACTGCTTATGTCAGGAATGTTGGTGAGAAAACCGTTACCCTAGCAGGAATGTACATAGATGTCATTGGGCCCGGCGGATCTATAACTGGTGGCTACACTAAAGCTGCGGATCTCTCGGTTAAGTTAGGGCCAGGTGAGGTAGCTGAAGTAAGTGGTAGTATATCGAATATTTCACTAGAGGTGGCTACGTCGTACACCATATATGTGAAGGTGACTACCAGC
>CAZYGV010000021.1:0-12798 GCA_964647155.1 uncultured Thermoproteales archaeon
GTTAAAACTTCTACCAGTACCTATCTCAATAATGTGAGTACCAATCTTGAGAGCAACCACAACGCTCTCAGGCTCATCTACAAGAAGCTCAATAGACTCAACACCTCTCGACGATGTTATGACTAAGCTATCTCCTACCGACCCTAAGCCATCATACTTTAGACGAAGTAACTCCAATGCATTCACTAGATCCTTCAGCGAAATTACCACAGTATCCCTTAAAGAACCATTTACAAAGAGTGTAAAGCTAAGAGGAAAAGCACCTAAGTCATCGATATCCGACATATTAACTCTAGCTAATGTAATCCACCCAGTACCCAAGCCCTCTAAATTCTTCAACCAGAGAACTAACTCAACAACATCATAACTCAGTAACTTTGGATTTACCTCTCGAAGTTTAAGTAGAAAGCATACCTTACCAACCAACCTTCCCTCATCCCGCACCTTCCATATGGCATCTAGGGTAGGGTACCTGATATACTTAATTATCGAGTGAGTAGCAGCTAAATCGCCGCCACATACCTTGACAGCCTTGTAGAGCTTAGTAAGTACATCAATAGCTTTACTCAAATTACCATCTAGTTTCTTGCTCAGTACGTAGACTGTGTGAAGAAGCAGATATCTCTGAGTAGGACTTAGTGAGGAAAGGTTCATGACCATACTTAGCCTACGTAGGATGGTACAGGTTTTCTCAACACTACCTGTCGCATTTAGTATGTGGAGTGAGAGAGGCCAAGTAGAGGTAAGTAAGTTAGCTTGAGTGCTATTGATGTTTATTTCACCATGCTTAGCCATGAGCGCGAGCAGAGAAGATAGCTCAACCTCCCTACCTCTACATCCCGTATTCTCCGCTATTTTGAAGAGAGTAGTGTTATAGCTAAGTACTAGGTCCTTTAGCGTAGTAGCTTCTATACCTACACCTCGATAATGTATACCTCGATACATGACGAGTAGTGCAGCTAGAAGCGCTATAGCAACAACACATATAACCACTATAATTGATAGGGTACTAGGTCCCTTCCTCCTAAAGATAATCCTCTTCCTAGGTACAATCGATACTCGAATAGGCTTTACTCCAGGTAGTGTCTGTGAGTATCTAGCTGCTATTCGCTGCCTAAGTCTAGTCATCTCCTCATCAGAAATAGTCTGAATGTTTTCTCTAGGGATTTTGACAGGTTGACCATTCCTTAAAATGAAGAAACCAGCTTTCTTCTGAATAACATCAACAACGAGAGCAACTACATTTTGAGAAAATTGCTGAAGCAGTGACTGGGTCCTCACATCTACCTCACTAAGGAAAACACCAACACCGAGATGAGAATGATACCAACCAACAATTCGACCACTAACCTTACCAGTCAGGATATCGTCCATAACCTTCGCCAAGAACTCAGGCTTTAAACTAGCATAAACTTCGGAAGTCTCTGCCTCACCTGGTATAGCATCCCAAATAACGACCACTGGCTGAGTATCTTCGTAAACTATCTCACCGATCAAAAGACCAATAACCTCCTTATCAAAAACAGAGTACACATGCCTACATATCTTCTTAAATGCTCCTCTAGATAGCAAGATCTTTGGCAAGACATAACCTTCATAACCCATGGACTCCACCTATATGAACCTAGTGACCCTATCATGTACTAAATATCTAACCCTCACGGACTTCAGTAGATAGCTACGAAGACATTACGATTAGTCCACCTGCAGCACCGAGAATAGCACCAACAACACCAACTATAAATACGTAGAGACCTGATGCAAGAGGTATCATGAATAGTACTAACGCTACTAAGGAGCACAATAGGATTGCTAGACCTGGAGTTGTTGTCTCACTCGGATACCTGTAGTGCCTTAACACAGCAATGAGAGCTATAATACCGAGAAACAAAGTGAATACACCTAGAACAGCTAGGAGCTTAGCACCTAACGCCATAACTATGAATGTCGGTATACCTACCTTCTTCATCTCAAGAGCACCTCTCATAGCTAGCAAACCGATGCCCATACAGCAGAGAGAACATAGTATCATGAGAGCAATACCTACAGATGCTAGAGTAGTACCAATTATATCGAATCTAGCTCTAAAGCCCCCCATGTACTCGACACCTTCATCTAACAACATTTTTAGAACTTAATTTAAGTTTGGAGAAACAATGCAGAATAGCTAGTAGAGGACTACAGGTAATCATCAACGCTTACACACCTACTTAGGTACGTCGATTAAGGACCTCGATAGTATTATGTACTCTTCGATTATTCTCTGCTTACTAGTTCAGTGAGTTACCTACATAATATTGAGGTGTTACAGGTACAAGACTTACCCTGTATGTGTTTTGCTATGTTACTTACTCACTTCTTTTAGGTAGAGATTTAAGGGAGACGTGTTGTTGTGTTACGGTAAGTAGCATTTGTGAGTGACGTGGGTATGAGTACTGCACGTGAAGTAGGTATGGATGTTTACCTACCTGATTCCACAGCACTTGTTAGAGGTGGGCTTAAGGAGCTTGTACTACGTGGAGAGATCAGGGGTAGAGTGATAATACATACGAAGCTGTTGGACTACTTCGAGAAGCTTGCTCATGAGGGTAAATCTCTCGGGTACATAGGTATTACTGAGCTTCGTGAAGTACTGGATCTCATCTCTAAGTTTGGTCTATCAGATGAAGTTGCTATTGAGTTCACTCGTGAGGTACCTAGTGGGTATAGGGTGTTCAGTCTTGAGGATGTTGACAGTTTAATACGTGAGTTAGCTCGGGACTGGGATGCAGTAGTGATTACCTGTGACGAAGTTAAGAAACAGGTATGTGAGGCTTCTGGAATACGTTGCATATATGTTGAGCGTAAGGTTAGAGAGAAGCTAAGCTTTGAAGATCTATTTGACCCTGAAACTATGTCTATTCACCTCAAAGAGGGTGTACCACCAACAGCAAAGAAAGGTAGACCAGGAATGTGGTACCTAGTTCAGGTAGGCGATAAACCACTGACGAGAAATGACATCGAGAACATCGTTCGCGAAATACTTGAGTACTGTAGAGAAAGTAAGAGAGGAGACGCATTTATTGAAGTTGAACGACCAAACACAACTATTGTTCAGTACAGAAACTACAGAATTATCATAGTGAAACCACCAACAGCGGATGGATACGAGGTAACCATCGTCAGACCGATAATCAAGAAGAGATTAGAAGATTATAACTTACCTGAGAAGCTAATTAGGAGACTCGAGAAGCAAGCTGAAGGAATACTTATAGCTGGACCACCAGGTGCTGGTAAGACAACCTTCGCACAGGCCCTAGCCGAATTTTACCTAAGGAAAGGTAGGATAGTGAAGACAATAGAAGCACCTAGAGACATGATACTACCACCAGAGATTACTCAATACTCAAAAGCATTTGCAACATCTGAGGAACTACACGACGTATTACTACTCTCAAGACCTGACTACACGATATTCGACGAGATGAGAGATACAAGAGACTTTGAGCTATTTAAGGACTTGAGGCTTGCTGGAGTCGGTATGGTTGGTGTAGTACATGCTACAAGTCCTATTGATGCTATACAGAGGTTCATTGGTAGAGTTGAGCTAGGTATGATACCATCCATAATAGATACTGTAATCTTCATGAAGAACGGTGAAGTAACCAAGGTCTACTCACTAGAGCTAGTTGTTAAGATACCTACAGGACTTAGAGAAGAGGACTTAGCTAGACCAGTTGTTGTCGTTAAGGATTTCCTAACTGAAGAACCTGAGTATGAGATCTACGTATTTGGTGAACAGACATTTGTTGTTCCAGTTAAGAGACTCCAGATCGAGAGAGGTCTAAGAAAGGTCATAAGTAGAGCTAAGAAGATAATTAGCAAGTACGTAGCACCAGAAAACATAGACATTGAGGTACTTGATGAATCAACAATAAACATCTACGTACCGGATAGACACTACGATATTGTAAATGCCCGTTGTAGGAAGAAACTTGAAGCACTAAGTAGTAAGTACGGTGTTAGAATTCGTGTAGTTCCGAGATAGACATTGGTTAAGCGATATAAGTATATTTTTCAGGTAATACAGGTAGATAGGTACCGAGGTAGTTAAATGTGGGTATCTTTAGGCGAAGAAAGAAGTATACATGTAGGAAGTGCATTTACTATGATGAGGATTCTGGTCTCTGCTTACACCCAACTTACGGTGGTGTTATTGTTGAGGATCCTGATGATCCACCATGTCTCCATATATCACACGAAGAAGTAGTGAGAGAAAACAGAACAATTCCGGTAACTCAACCTCAAGTACAGCCTCCAACTACGACGGAGGTACAGTACACACCCACGTACATACCACAACCTCAAGTACAAACAGCATCGATGCAGCAGGTAGCTTCAGAGCCTCAAGCTTACATGACTAGAGTTCAGACAAGCGAGTTTAAAGCACCAACGGGTATACAGGGTCTAGATGAGGTTCTACAGGGTGGCTTCTGGAGGGGCAAGACATATCTGATATCTGGTGAAGCAGGTACAGGGAAGACAATATTCTCACTACAGTTCCTCGTAACTGGAGCACTCATGGGTGAATCAGGCCTCTATGTATCAATTGATGAACCTTCTGAACACGTGATTAGAGGGTTAAGAACGCTAGAGTGGGACGTAGATAGACTAATTGATGATGGATTACTACACTTTGTAGATCTCAGAACTCACTTCAGACTATATGCTAGAGGTGAGAGACAATACATTGATCCAAGAGCTGTTGCTGATGCAATAGTCGAGTACGTCACTAAGTACAATGTTCAGAGACTAGTTGTAGATCCAATAGCACCACTAATACAGAGTGGTCACAGTGACGTGTTGTGGGTTAGAGAGTACGTTAGGGAGCTAGTCTTCGCACTTGAGAGACTTGGTAATGTAACTACTATCTTCACCTCAGAAATACCTACAGGAAGTAACTTACTGAGTAGATTTGGTGTTGAAGAGTACCTAGCTTCTGGTGTCATCGTGCTCAAGCTGGAGGAGATCTACGGTAAAGTTCTCAGGGTAATGTTCATACGCAAGATGAGGTGGATGAACGTACAACCACAGAAATTGGTCTTCGAAATAGCACCTAGAGTTGGTATAGTAATCAAGGGTAGGTTAGAGGAGTATATTAGGAAGTTCTCTGGTGTATCTACAAGTGTATGAAGCAATTAATTGAAGGTTTTACCTCAATAGTCAAGAAGGTACTCTCAGCTACTTACGTAGATGAGGAATTAGTTAGGAGTGTACTAAGAGACATACAGAGAGCTCTCTTGAGAGCTGATGTCAGTGCTGAGTTAGTGCTGAAGCTGTGTAAAGCAATAGAGAGGAGAGTTAAGGAGGAAGAACCACCACCTGGATTCTCTAAACGGGAACTACTATTAAGAGCAATTTACGAAGAATTAATCAAGGTTCTTGGTGGTGAGAAGAAACCGAGTGTACTACCTAGTAAAAGACCGTACGTAATGCTATTGGTTGGTCTTGAAGGTTCGGGTAAGACCACGAGTGCTGCTAAGTTAGCGTTGTTCTATAAGAGGAGAGGATTTAGAGTAGGTCTCATCAGTACTGATGTCTACAGGCCAGGTGCCATGGATCAGCTAAAGCAGTTAGGTGATAAGGTTGGTGTTCCTGTATTCATAGATAAGAACTCCAAAGATCCTGTTGATATAGCGAGAAGAGGTATTGAGCATTTCAAGAAGGAAGGTATTGATGTAATAATAGTTGATACTGCTGGTAGACACAGAAAGGAGGAGTACCTCATAGCTGAGCTACGTGAGATATATCGAGAGATAAAACCGGATGAAGTGATGCTAGTTCTAGATGCCTCAATAGGTAAGCAAGCAGGTGCCCAGGCGAGAGCATTTAAGGAAGCAGCAGCAATAGATTCGATATTTCTAGCAAAGCTAGATGGATCAGCAAGAGGTGGAGGTGCCTTAATGGCAGTCGTAGAGACGGGAGCTAAGATCAAGTTTGTTGGTTTAGGAGAGGATGTTGAGGACATAGAGGTCTTTGATCCACCAAGATTTGTATCGAGATTATTAGGCATGGGCGACATAGTTGGTCTCATTGAGCGAATGAAGGCAGTTGAAGAGCACATGAAGTTAATGGAGGAAATCAGTAAAGCAAAGAAAGTAACCCTACTAACATTCATGAAGCAACTTGAAGCCATAATGAAGATGGGACCACTACGCAAAGTACTTGAGCTAATACCCGGTTTCTCTCTACTACCACTCGGTGAGGAGCAAATGAAGATTGGTGAGGAAAAGCTAAGGAAGTGGTATGCTATATTGAAGTCAATGACCTTAGAGGAACTACTCAATCCCGAGATAATAAATGCCTCGAGAATGAGGAGAATAGCTAGAGGGTCAGGAACAACAGTAAGAGACGTCAAGGAATTACTCCAAGCATACGAGATATTCAAGAAGGTGAGTAAGTTGGGTAGAAGAAGGGAGAAACTATTAGCTAAGTACTTCACCAAACAATTTGAAACAGGTCTAGACCTCGGTCTATGAGACACATAGTTCTACTCACGACATTAGAAGCAGTAGAGCAGAATTACCCTACCTACATTCGATGTATAGTAGCTTCACTCCTCCTCTCACACACCATAAGAAGAGACACAACACTTCACCTCGTACTTCCTAAAGAGGGATTTCATGTAAAGTTCGTAGGTTCCAAACTAAGACAGTTGAGAGCAGATGAGCAATCAGCTGGTGGATTACTAAGGAAGGTAATTAGGTACCTCAGGGAAAGTGCAGGACACAGCTCGAGAACAAGACAACTACATTCAGGTATCTATGTTAGAACATTGAAAGGTGAAGTAAGCATTCCACAGGTAATTGGTAGCTCCTCACCTGCAACCTACATCGTAGTAAGTGATTGTAAAGGTGCTAGAGTGGATTTACGTAACGTAGCAAGGGATGTAGTTGTCGTAATCGAAGCTCTACATAATCTACTTAAGCTAGTGAGGATACCTCCTAACCACGTACTGTGGAGTATAGACTCACGTACTTTACCACTTGACCACATTATCGTACTTGTGAATACACAACTTGACAGACTAGGTGTTTAGCCTATGAAGAACTTCACACTCCTTGAGAAAGCACTTGAAGTAATTAGATCTGTTCCACTGTGTGACTCCTGTCTGGGTAGGTTCTTTGCTTCTCTCGGTAGAGGAGTTGAGAACGACATTAGGGGTAGAGCATTGAAGCTCCTCATCCTAATGGAAGCACATAGCAGGTATCTCCGTGGTGAGAAAGAGTGGGTAGAGGTTATGAAGGCATTAGCTAGATCAGGTATGGTTGAAGCGTGTGAAGTACTCAAGCAACTAGGTATCGAGGTACCACCTGTAGAGCCGTGTTACGTATGTAGTGACTTAATGAGGAATGTAGATTCCATTGCTGAGTGGGTGATATCTAAGATCAGAGAGTGGTCTGGTGAGTTCTCAACATTTGTTGTTGGTGTAGTAGTTCCTGGAGACATTATTGAACGTGAGGATTCACTACGCTCACTATATGGTTTTGAATTCAGTGAATCTATCAAGAGTGAGCTAAATAGGAGGATAGGTAAGGCTATTAAGAAAGCCTTTGGTAAGGAGGTAGACTTCACAAAACCTGACATAACAGTAGTAGTTGACTTAGTTAACAAGGTAGTGAATATAGAGCCACGACCAATAACAATTCTAGGTCGATACCTTAAGCTAACTAGAGGAATTTCGCTAAATCCATGGATCTGTACAAGGTGTGGAGGAAGAGGTTGTCCTGAATGTAATTTCCAGGGTAAGAAGCTACCGACCTCTGTTGAAGAAGAAATCAGGAAGCTCCTTACAGGTAAGGTACTGTGTCAAGACATCATAATGCATGCTGCTGGTAGAGAAGATGTCGATGCGAGATGTATAGGTACTGGAAGACCAGTAATCATAGAGTTTAAGAAGCCTATTGAACGTAAGGTAGTGATAGGCAGGTTTAGATCACAGCATGTAATACTTTCGCTTGAGCGAGCTGTTGATAGGAAGTACGTTCAAGAACTCAAGCTAGGTTCTGAAAAAGCTAGGAAGGTATATCGACTCCTTCTCCTACTCTCAAACGATATTAGGGAGGAAGATCTCGAGAAGCTCAGTGAAAACTTCAGGAACGTAATTATTACGCAGTATACCCCAAGTCGAGTACTGCATAGGAGAGGTAATCGGCTTCGCGAAAAGCTCCTCTATGAGGTTCGTGCTAGGAAGGTAGCACCGAGAGTAATTGAGGTGCTAGTCGAGTGTCAAGGTGGTTTATATGTCAAGGAATTAGCTACAGGAGATAGCGGTAGAACAAAACCGAGCTTCAGCGAGGTGCTTAACGTTGAGGTTACTTGTCTTGAATTAGATGTACTACACGTGGAGGAGAGAACTAGGTAGCAGGTTTAAGGTGCTCTGGTGTTGTAACGATGATCTTCCTCTTATCGCCCAAGTATACCTCAACTACGTAAGCTCTACCTTGCTTACCAATCACAACTCCTGTCTTACCCTGATACCTTCTATGTGGTGCGGTCTCAATGTATGTTGGGTCAATATCTATGTGCACTCTCTGTCCAATCTGGTACTCGTACATTAACCTACCCAGACCACTCCTACCACGTTCTCTTGGCGACTTACTCAATAACTTCCTGCACTTAGCTCTGTAGCCATGAGTTCTCTTAACCATAATGTCACACCTACACTTTCTGAATGCTATATCCCGTAAGGTAATAGACTTTATAAAATTAGCGACAAGACAGACCATAGAAGGAGCGGACTTGATATGAGGAGAGTAATTAAGGCTAAAGACATACCAAATAGCGTAGCAAAGCAGTTACTAGAACAGAGACTCAACGACGATACACCACCAACTGAACAACAGAGAATAACATATGAGTACCTCACGAAGTTTTCAAAACTAAAACCAGAAGTTGCAGAGGAACTTGTTGAGAAGTTGGTATCGGAGTTCCTGATATCTAGGGCAACAGCAGTCCAGATAGCAAATATAGTTCCCAAGAGCATTGAAGAACTCAGGACAATACTTGCTCCAGAGAGAAGAGTTTTCACTAAGGAAGACCTAGAGAAAATGTTGTCAATAGTAAATGAAGCTGCTAGCAAGTAAATTGAGGTGATGAACTTGAGTCAGATGTACTGGCAACTACTTCAGAGAGGACGTAAGTACTTTGAGGAGTATGCATATGTGCTTGACATAATACCGACATCAACACTTGACTTTCAAAGAATCAGGACATACAAGCTACAGGGGTACGACTACATAGTGCATGCACTTGGTGAGCAGTACTTTACATTACTTGAGCTAACACCTAAGGTAGGCAAGGAGATTAAAGTACGTGAGAAGGTCTTCATAGGTAAGGGGTACAGAGACAAGATAGAGAGAATTGTGAGGAGAATTACATACGATGAGCTCTCCCAAGAAGCTAAGGACTTGATCCCAAGTATTGTAGAGGAGATTGTGAGTAGTAGAGAACAGTACTTTGTTGATTTCTTCAATAGAGCAGGACCTATCACACCTAGACTACATTCTCTTGAACTACTTCGTGGTATAGGGAAGAAGACCCTATGGGACATACTCAATGAGAGGAAAAAAGAACCATTTAAGAGCTTTGAAGATATAAAAAATAGGACAGGTATTGATGCAAAAAAGGCAATAATTGAACGCATCATCGAGGAGCTTAAGGGTGGCCAAAAGTACTACCTATTCGTTGCACCACCATCAACACAGCAGGGAACTACCTAATCCTCATTATCTTGTGCCTACCCATGATCTCCCAAATCTCTACCTCAATGCCCGGTGCTAACCTACTTCTAAGATCCTCCTCCTCTGGCATCGGCAGTTCATATGTCTCATAGGTTGATAAGTCCATAACCTGTACCATATCCCCAGTTACAGCTATGACTTGTCCAACCTTCTTATTTACAACAGGTACCTCAACTTGCGCATCAGCTGGAACAACTATGCTCCTCTTAACACCATCAAATATACCGATAGCAACTATTCGACACTTTGCAGAACCGTGTTTTCCTGTCTTAGATTTCTCAATTTCAACTATTTTACAAGGTTCACCATCGATTACTATGAATGAACCTTCCTTTAAGCTACCTGCTGATACAGGTTTCACAGCCATGAACTACACCTCATGGAGAGAGAGCAGGCACTACGTTTATATGTTTTAATGACGAAGTAGCATAAGAGGTCTAGCAAGTGCATGGGCATAGCGATACTGTATGGCACACAATACGTAAATTTAGCACGAAGAGTGAAGACTCTACTAACAAGCTACGGTTTAAAGGTAACATCTTTTACCAATCTCGAGAAACCAGTAACACTACCTAGTGAAACCGAGGTAGCTCTTATCATTGGTGGTGATGGTACGGTACTCAGAGCTATTCACTATGTGGAAACTCTAGAGAAAACTCTACTGCTACCACTAGGTGTAGGTAAGCTAAACTTCCTCAGCGAGTACACAGTGTATGAAGCTGAGGAAGCAATAGCAAGAGTTGTGAAGCACGACTATACACTTGAGGAATATCCTTTAATTGCTGTATACGTAGAGGGTACTAAGGTTAAGTTCATAAATGATATAGTGATTAAACCCGAAACGCCAAGACCCATGATCAAAGTTACAGCGTACATACCTGACGTGGATCATGTGAATTACCTCGTATACAGGAATAGGGCTGATGGCATCCTCCTCTCAAGTACGCTGGGGTCAACAGCATACCTCCTCTCAACTGGAGGGCCCATAGTAGACCCAGAGCTAAAAGCAATAGTGTTTAAGTTACTTAATCCCCATACACCGGTAGCTAATTTACCGTACGTATTGCCAGTGAGCAAGAAACTGCACATTGATCTAACGTGTGAGCACAGAATGTTAGCTATAGTAGATGGTACCCAGCAGATAAGCTTAAGTACAGAGGTACACCTAGAGCTGTATGGAGTAGATAGCTATATCAAGTTCATTAGATTTCACAGAAGAGGTGAGAGCTTCTACGATAAGGTATTTCGAAGACTGCACACTCCGTAGGTGATGGTTCTGAGTAACGTAGTGTACGTACTCGATGCATCAGCAATACTCCATACGAATACCCTACAGATATTCGATAGACCATGCTACACAACACCTAGAGTAACTCAAGAAGTACTAGACGATAAATCGAGGACGATACTCGAAGTAACCATTATACAGAGACGATTAGCAATAGTTGAACCTAGTGAAGAGTACCTGAAAAGGGCAACAAATGCAGCTAAAGCTACCGGTGACATACTTAGGCTATCGGATGTAGATATTGAGGTGATTGCTCTAGCGCTACAAATCAAGGATCAGGGACTAGAACCAGTAGTCATAACAGACGACTACGCAATAATGAATGTACTGAGGTACCTAGGTATCCAGTATAGACCACTAAGAACTAGAGGTATCAGGGAGTACAGGAAGTGGTTAATCTACTGTCCAGCTTGTGGTAAGGTATTTCACGAGAAGAGAGACGTTTGTGATAACTGTGGATCACCTCTCATTAAGAGGAAGATTGTGAAGAGGAAGAGGGTCCATGGTGCGGGGGGTGGGATTTGAACCCACGCAGGCCTACGCCACGGGATCTTGAGTCCCGCCCCTTTGACCTGGCTCGGGCACCCCCGCTCTCGGTACCCTATACAGTGTTTGAGTTATTTAGTGTTTTCTCGTTTGAGGGTGATGCCGCTTGAAGGTTCTTGAGCTAGATGAGAAGCATCACATGATTAGAGTGGTTCCTGAGTGCTCTGAAGATCTTTTCTTCTTGACTCTTCTCATTGAGCCTGGTGATGTAGTGTACTCATGGACTTACCGTATGCTTAAGCGTGAGGGTGTTACCGGTACGGAGCGTGGTGAGAGAGTTAAAGTGTATATGGGGTTGCGAGTCCTATCTCTTGATTTTCAGAGATTCACGAATAGGTTGAGGATTCATGGTGTAGTTGTTGAAGTTCCTGATTGGTTACCGGCTAAGGGTAGGCACCATACAATAGCTGTTGAGCCAGGAAATGAGGTCAAGATAGTTAAGGAGCACTTCAACACTTCACTAATAAGGGGTATTCTTGAGCAGTGTATTCAGTCAAGAGCTAAGGTACTCGTGATATCAATAGACCTAAGGAGCGTATGCTTAGCCGAGGTAACGGCTATAGGCTCAAGAATACTGTACTCATCCTCTCTAAGCTTAAGTGGTAAGCTCTCTCACAGAGCTAGCTTACTCAATGAATTAGAGGCTACACTACGTAAATTACTTACAAGACTGACACTACACCTACGTGAGTACTCAGCTGTAGCTATAGCCGTACCCTCTGTTCTCAAGTCAATGGTGTTAGAAGCATTGAGGAAGGTAATGGACCTATCCTCGATAAACTTCACAATATTCAACGTTGGAGAAGGAGGTGAATCCGGTGTATACGAGTTACTTAGAAGAGATGATTTCTGTGACTACCTGAAGAAGGTGAATGTTCACTTCTACTCATCGTATGTCGAGAAGCTCTTCCGCTACCTCGCAACTGATGAAGCACAAGTAGCTATCGGTATTGAGGAAGTGAAAGAAGCTGTGGAATACCATGCTGTCGATACGCTGATTATAACGAGTAATTTCCTAACAAGCTCATATAGGAGTAAGGATACCAGAACTGTACTAGAGAAGCTAGGTACGCAACACATCAAGGTAATCGTGATACCATCTGAAGAAGAGTGTGGTCAGAAGCTCGATTCACTAGGTGGAATCGCTGCTTTCCTAAGGTTTAAGATAAGGACCTAAATAGC
>CAZYGV010000022.1:0-11734 GCA_964647155.1 uncultured Thermoproteales archaeon
TTCATCACTTCAGAGATAGTCACTGTTGAGGGGGTTCACTTACCTTACTCCATTATGCACCGTCTATTGACGATCACATATCGTACTTATGTTGAACTTATATATTCCGCAAATGCATTGAAGGGGGTTGAGGTTTTCATTATGTTCTCCCCCACTTGTATTCTCCTTCCCAGAGATCCTGTGAATGAAGTTATTGCAGGTTGTGTACTATTTATCTACGTAATTGCTGTAGTGTACGGTACTAGGTTCCTCTATGACCATATGAGGAGAGGGTCAACACCGCATAATGTGGCTGTGTATTACTGTAGGAAGGTAATTCACATGTGTGCAGGCGGTGTAGTTGCTATTCTCGTACCTTACCTCTTCTCATCCCCTCTAATACCGCTAGTCTCTGCTCTCGTACTTGCTATCCTGAACTACATACCGCATAGAACAGGTAAGTTAATGTACTGGTTTCAAGTACCTGACAACATGTATGAAGTAAACTTCTGCATTGCTTGGGGTCTATTTCTCTTCATTCTCTGGTATGTACTGGGTTCCCCTTACCCAGCAATTCTACCTCTACTCTTCATATCTTTTGGTGATGCAGTTACAGGTATTGTTAGGAATGCAGTATTTAGAAGGAGGACTAAGCATTGGATTGGTAATGTTGCTATGGCTACAGTATCGATTCCCCTTGGTTTTCTCTACGCTGGTTCAGTAGGGGTTTTAGCTGCTGTAGTAGCGACTCTTGCTGAGAGATTTGAATTTGGTCCAATAGATGATAACATGCTTATACCTATAACGTCTACTATTGTGCTGCTGATACCTAAGATCCTCTCTCTAGGTATCTCCCCCTAGTCATGAAGTACCAAGCTTACTTCCGTACCTAGTCTTCTCTCACGTGCTCTCTCATACACTAACTTAGCTACAGCAACGTCTTGAATAGCTAAGCCAGTTGACGTGAATACAGTAACTTCATAGCTCGATACTCGACCGGGTTTCAAACCAGCAACTATCTCACCTAATTCTGCATACACGTCTTCTCTCCTAATAATACCCAGTCTGTAAGGTACATTCAGCTCACCACTGTGAAGTGCTTGCTCGATATCATCAACAACTACCTTAGCCATCTTCAGTATCTCAGGATCCAGTTCCTGCTTACCAGGTGCATCAGCACCAATACAGTTGAAGTGAGTACCTCTCCGTACCCACTCCCTCATGACTATTGGCTTCGTAGAGGGTGTAGCAGTACATACGATATCTGAGTTCTCAACTACTTCTCTTGCTGAGTTACAGACCACAATCTCTACACTACCTAACTCACTTCTAAACTCCTTAACAAACCTCTCAGTAGCTTCCCTCTTAATGTCATACACGAGAACTCTCTCCAAATTCTTCATAGCGACTAAGTGTGCCTTGAGAAGTGCTCTACCTTGCCTACCAGCACCAATTATACCCAATACCTTCGAGTCTCCTCTAGCTAGGTACTTACTAGCTATGGCACCTGCAGCACCAGTCCTCAGATTGGTTATGTAGGTCCCATCCATTATAGCTAGTGGAAATCCGGTTCTCGGATCAATAAGCACTATCGTAGCCATGACTGTCGGTAGGCCATACTTATCTGGATTGTTGGGATGTACATTAACTACCTTAACACCAGCTACGTCCATAGTCTCTAGGTAGGCTGGCATAGCTCTCAAGTCACCACCGTACTTCCTAAAGAATAGGTACACCTTAGGTGGCATCTGTACCCTCTTCAATCCCTTCTCTCTAAATGCATCCTCAACAACCTTAATGACATCCTCCATGGAAACTAACTCCCTTACCTCCCTCGCTGTTAAGAGGAGAGTCTTCACACCATCACCCATACCTGTAATCATGCTGAGTACCTTATTTGATTTTTGACTAAGCTGTAATGATGTATGTGGAGGTACTGGATCATCCTAGCTCTAGGGAGAGTGAGTTTCCTGTGTAAGTAACCTCTTGAGTTCTCTCCATGCATCATCGTACTGTGACTTAATGTACTTACCACTACACGTAGTGAGCACATACATTGGGTACAGATCAGATATGAGTACTGAATTAACTCTTAACTCTCTCTTGACAAATTCCTTGAATTTACTGACTAATGACCAATAATCTGTATCAGACATGAACACACCTATCGTGGGATCAACTATGAACCACTTAGTTACGTTACCTAATTTACACCAACCAACACAAATCATGTGACCGAGAACTCTCCCCCTCGTATCTATGATCTTCAATCCAACACTAGCAAATCTATGATCAACACCACGCTTAGTTAGGTAATAATCAACACATATTAGATAGAGGTTTGCGTGATCATCACAATCTCCATAACCGAGCTTCAAGGTCTCAGTTGGTGTTCTAAAGGTCTCCCTACCATCCTCAATGAACTTCCAGAAGTAGAAGCGAAGACCATTAATCACTACGTAGGTACTTGGCTTAATATACCCACTAACTGAGGGATCTCTCCTATAGCTAATCTCCTCACTGATCTTGGTACAGAGCATCTGTAGATCAAGCTCGATATCACGACCCTCAACAACCTTGTTGACAAACTCCTTGACAACTTCACTAGGTTCATACTTAAAGATAGTGTACTCACCATACGCCCTACCATACAAAGTCTCAGAAATCTTACTCAGAGTATCATTTATGTTATCTAGTAACCTAAGTAGATCGTCAATATCCTGACCAATTTTCTCAACCAATTTCACTGCTCGACTAACTCTCGAGACAACTACAGAAACGTTCAGTAGCTTAGCTTCTACATTAAAAATTGAAGTACTTAGAGAAGATACGTTACTGGCAAGAAACTCCAGCTCATTCCTAAGTACAGAGAGCCTGTGACTTACCTCAGTAACATTACTCCTCAAGTCCAGAACCTTACTCCTCACTTCACGTAGAGTATTCTCAAACTCAGAAATTCTACTTTTCAACTCAATGACCTCAGTACCAAGAGATCTGTAGAGATAGCTAGTATGGATCCACATAGCAGCGGAGAAAATCAACACAATTACGGAAATTATGAGAGCAGTAAGGGAAAGAGCATAGTACTGAGTCCTCACAACAAACACCTAAACTCCTCAAAGCAAGACCAATTAATCTACTTTACGATCTGCATCAGGTAATGACTATAGTAAGCACTTAATACACCATACATTTACTTTCATCTCGCTCGCTCAAGACCGAAACAAGGTCCCTAAGTACAGCACGTACATCATCAATGTCTCTAGATAACTCATTAACTCTCTCAACTAAATGACCTAGAGTACTCTTAATCTCAGCTAAAACACATAAGAGCTCACCAATTAGCTTTCTACGTTCAATATAGAGATCGAGAGCATCCCTCACGATTTCACACATAAATTTACCCTCCTCAGCAGCTAATCTCTTCAACAGATCATAGGTTCTAGCATCAACCCTAATAAAACCACTCTTACCACCCACGATAAATCACCTAGAAATTAAACATAGTAGACACAGTGAAATAAGTAATCATATATCCGTAGTACACATACCTATCGAGAGCTAGCAATTACTTAACTATGTAAAGAATACATGATGTACACACACTGTTAACTAAGATCAATAGAAAGTATATCATTTACATTTATCAAAATATATTTGAAGATCATCGCTTAGTAACCTAGTTGGTGATAACATGAAGAATGTAGATACCGGCTCTGAATATGGTATATATAGAGCTGTACTAGCTACAGTACTTAAGGAATTGAGAACTAGTCGTGGCAAAGTACTGTACCTATCCTGTAACAAATTAGTTAAGAGACTACGTAAGTCTCTCAAAGCTACTAGAGTAACATCACAACTGGTATCGGATATCCTACCTGAAGTACTTAGAGACCTAGCTAAATCTGGTGAAATTGCTGGATTTGAAATCGAGATACGTCAAAGGGTTAGGAGGTACATAGTGTACAAGAGGTAGTAAATACATGAGCACTTTTTAATCCTTAATCCGAATTATCTCGTGGGGTACGATGATAGTAGGTGGACCGGTCTGATAGGTGATGTACGCTACACCGCTGAGTACCCCTTATGAATTAGGGAATCAGCAAGGGGTGAGTCATCATTATTCAGAACTTAAAGGATTCATCAATCAACTTATGAATTGACGAACTAGTATATAAATAGTGATCGTAGGAAGCAACATCAAGAAAACGAAGCTAAGATTAAATGTTCTTTAGAAGTAAGCTCACTAGTGGAACCACCTGACGCTCCTTTACGGAGTGGATGAGGGTGGTTCACGAGACGCCGCGGAACATTTACCTAGCTGCTCCTCTTAATGCACCAGCTAGTAGACCCCTAATGAAGTACCTACCGAGGAAGAGACAGATAATTGTTGGTGGTAGTACTCCAATTAGTGCACCAGCCATGAGGGTATTCCAAGCAACTGTTGTCGTACCCCTTAAATTAGCTATCTCTGGTTGAATAGTTCTATATGTTGGATCTGTTATCAGTGATACAGCAAAGAGAAACTCATTCCAAATATTCATGAATACGATTATCGTCGTCGACACTATACCGGGTAGAGCTATGGGTAGGACAACCCTAAAGAACGCTTGAAGTGGCGATGCACCATCTACGTAAGCAGCTTCCTCAAAATCTCTTGGTATTGCTAGGAAGAATGCTGCAGATATGAGCGCAGCCCACGGACTAAAGAGTATCACGTATGCAATAACTAACCCTGGTAACGTTCCAAAGAGACCTATTGATGCCAGTAACCTGGTCATCGGTATCAGGAGTACATAATACGGTATGAAGGCTCCCACAGCAATAGTGAAGAATAGAGCATTAGCACCTCTAAATCGGAACCTAGCTAAGTAGTAACCACCTAGTGAGCCAACTAGTACGCAGATTAGTGTAGCGGAAACGGATACCACTATGCTATTAAAGAACGCTCTCGATACTCTATTCCAAGCCTCAATCCAAGCACCTATATAGAGGTGTGAAGGTGGTTGAAGAACATTTGTTATGTAGGTCTCCCTATGTGTCTTAAGTGACGTCACTAATGCTATGTAGAATGGTAGTAACCAGAAAACACACATACTTACCAGTATCAGATATGTAATCACCATCTTAATACTAAGCCTCATCCAAACCACCTCCTAAGTGCGTATGTAGCGTACGGTATTACAAGCACGAGTGATAGTAGGAGTAGGATAACGGCAATAGCAGCGCCATCAGCCATGAATCTCCACCAGAAGGCCTTAACCCACATGTAGTAAGCTAGGACATAAGTTGAGATACCGGGACCACCTCTAGTGGCTACGAACACTACATCAAATACCTTCAATGCAGAGAGACCCAATAGGGGTACAGCTATGAGGAAACCATGTCTAACCTGTGGTAGTATCACATACCTGAACACTTGGAATCCTGATGCACCATCAACAATAGCTGCCTCAATCAGTGCCCTATCAATACCCTTGATAGCTGCTTCGAACACTATTATTGAAAACCCTAGGTACTGCCAGACGGTTACAAAGATAAGTGCGTAAAGCGCTGTCCTAGGATCTGATAACCACGGTCTAGTTAGTGAACTTAGACCTATCATCCTCAGTAAAGTGTTTATACCACCGTTTGTGGCGTACATCCAAACCCATAGGGTACCAGCAACCACCATTGAGATAGCTGTAGGTAGCAGGAATATCGTCCTAAATATAGTCTCCTTACCTGTAAGCGTAATGAGGTAAGCAATTACAAGACCTAGAAAAGTTGTAGGTAACATAAAGAGAGCAATCCACTGAATGTTGTTTATAAGCGATACGTAGAACTCTCTTGACTGAATAACATCGAAGTAGTTCCTCAAACCGACAAACTTCATAGATACACGAGCACTTCTCCAATCAGTCATCGATATGTAGATACACCAACCAATCATGAAGTAGAATATTATGGTAATTGTAAGGATAGGTCCCATAAATATCAAAAAATACTTGATTTTCGAAAGCTTCATACCACCTACACCACATTCTTGCTATACTGACCTCTATTTTTATCTCTTCGTTATGAAGTAATCGATTGTATAGCCTTTCCAGAAGCCGACTAGGCCTGTTCTCTCAATTGCTACAGCAATCTGCGTTATTGCATAATCAACAGCTTTGTCTACGTCGGTACCCATCTCAATCGATGATATCATGTACGTGAGTATGTCATGCATTGCAGTTACGAATGCCTCCTTTGATAGACCACCGTGTACAGCACTTGGTACTAGTGTTGATTTGACCCAGTCCTCAGCTGTCTCTGGTCTGTATGGATCTGGGTACTTTGGCTTTACATCAACTCTAGCAGGTATTGAACCCTTGATAACGTTGAACTTCTCCTGAGCTTCCTTAGATCCGACAACTCTTAGCCACTCAATAGCTATATCTCTGTGTGGTGCCTTCTTTGGTAGGTTGAAGCAGTCTGATAGACAGATGAAGATCTTCTTGGGGAATGGTGCAGCACCCCACTCCACACCGTACTTAGCCTTTACAGCCATATAGTAACCAGCAACCCAATCACCGTGTACGTACATTGCACACTCTCCTTTCATTACCTTAGCAGCTGCCTGATCCCACGTTAGCTCTGGGTGATCTGGATTGAAGTAACCTTCCTTAGCCATGATGCCAATTGCCTTTAGTACATCCCTGACAGCTTTCCATACTGGATCTTTTGGATCCTTGTACCTGAACTTACCTGTCCAGAACTTTACGTAGATTTCAGGACCACCGTGAAGCGCTAGTAGTACTTCAAAGAGATGTGTCAATGGCCACTTGTGTCTCGTTGCTACCGCAATGGGGTAAACTGTCTTACCCAGTACCTTCGGTGCGTTCTCCTTAATGTACCTGCAGACCTTTAGCAATGTTTCAAGATCCCATGTTCTTGGATCACCGAACTTCTCTATGATACCTAACTTCTTGAATATTGTTGGGTTATACCACAGTACGTTGCTCCTATGTACGTTAATCGGTACCGCGTAGTAGTGCCCACCAAACTTACACATTGCCTTCAATGTATCAGGTATTACCTTCTCTAGGCCTAGCTCAGACCATATCTCATCAACAGGCTCTAGGTAACCTGCATCAACGTACTCCTTCAGCTCACCACCAGCGTGTACCTGGAATGTATCTGGTGGTGTACCAGCTGCTAACAACTGCCAGATTACTGGCTTCATTACTGCACCAGCACCACCAGCAATAGGGTTCTCACTAATTTTGACACCAGGTACCTTCTCCTTGAATATCTTGAATACTGCATCTATAGCTTCTCTCTCACCACCAGCTGTCCACCAGTGGTAGATTATCAACTCCTTAGCTGGTGGAGCTGGTTTTGCTGGTGGTTTAGCTGGTGGTGCTGGTGGAGCTGGTCTTGGTGCTAGGTAGTAGACGGCAACACCCACAATAATCGCTGTCACTATTACAGCTATAGCTATATAAGCCGCTATTTTGGATACCATAAGGCATCCACCTAACATGTATCTCGCTATTGTCGTACTTATAGTTAATCCATCCCTATTTTATACTTTACTTAATTTGTTACATTTTGCCTACTGTGTCGTCAACTGCCTCGTATAATAGAATGTGCTACTTATGAATGTGTTGCTTATCATTTGTAAAGTATTTAAAGATGTTTACCAAATGTAGTAGTTCATAGTTGTAAGCCTATGCTAGCTATAGTTCATCATTGCATCTAGGTGATGTAGTTTTCATGTAGTTTTGAGTGCTTGAGGATGTAGTTTGCTGTTTGATGCCTGCTTTTTGGTGAGGTTTCTTATTGTGTTGATTGATATTATAGCGTTTTGCTTTGGTTTTGTGATGTTGGATCTTGTTGTTGTTGGTAGGTTTCTTAGGTTTGTTGGTGGTGAGGTTGTTGTTGAGGAGGGTTGTATTGGTTGTAAGTTTGGTAAAATTGTAGTTCTATCTTCTTCACCTAGCGATTTTCGTGATTTAATTGGTAGTGGTACTGTTGTTGTTCGTGTTGATGATAGGTACCTCATTGTTCCAGGTTTTGTTGATTCTCATTGTCACTTAGCTGAGGTTGCTAGGGTTGGTAGGTGGTGTTGTCTTAGGGGTTGTAGGTCTGTTTCTGAGGTCTTGTCTAGGTTGTCTAGGTGTGGTAGGTATGGTGGTTGGGTTGTCGGTTTTGGATGGGATCAAGAGGTTCTTGGTGAGTTCATTACTAGGGATGTTCTTGATGAGGTGTTTCCTGATGTCCCTGTTTGTTTGATTAGGGTTTGTGGTCATGTTGCTGTTTTGAATAGGAGAGGTCTTGAGCTTACTAGAGTTCACGAGAAGTTTCCTAGCTACGTTGATGTGGATACTGGCGCTGTTCGTGAGTGTGCTGTTGACTATGTACGTAAGTTCATAGCTTCGCAGCTAGGTGCGGATCAGATTGCTGAGGAACTTAGCTCTGCTGTATGTGAGTTCCTGAGGTATGGTGTTACTACGTGTGCCTATATGTCTGTCGACTTACCTACGCTCTCTGCTCTATTCCTAAGTGATGTGGTGAGTAAGTTGCCGATTAGGGTGTTCGTGTACTTAGAACCTGATGCTGCTACTAAGCTCACTGAACTTGGGTTACCTCCTCTCTGGGGTACTGATCGAGTTAGGGTTTACGGTGTTAAGTTTCTTCTAGATGGTTCATTTGGTGCTAGGACAGCTCTCTTGAGAGAACCGTACAGTGACTCACCTAGTGACTACGGTACGATGTACATGGACTTGAGCGAGTTTGAGGAGTTGGTTAAGAGGTTTAGTTCCTGTGGTTGGCAGATAGCTACTCACGCTATTGGTGATAAGGCTATTGAGTACGTCATCGATACCTATCGTAGGGTAGGTGTCATGGCCTCTAGAACGGAGCTTAGGCACAGAATTGAACATTCCTCTCTCACCCCACCTGACTTACTTAATGCTATTTCTGTGCTAAGGCCTGTGCTCTGTGTTCAGCCACAGTTCATATTGAGTGATTTCTGGATAGTCGATAGGTTAGGTATTACTAGATCTCGTTGGGTGTATGCGCTACGGAGTTTACTCAGTACAGGTGCACCTGTAGTTGCTTCATCTGACGCCCCTGTAGAGTTACAGAACCCGCTACTAGGTATCTACGCTGCTGTTTCTCGTGGAAGGTATGAAGGTCTGAGGTTGTTCGAGGTTTCAAGTGATGAGGTTCTTGACGTAGTTTCTGCACTAAAGCTCTACACGATTAGTGGCGAATCTGTCTACAGGGTACCTGTAGGGAATATTGATGTAGGGTACCTCGCTGACATGGTTGTTCTAAGTCGTGATGTATCTAGGTTGAGTGATCTTCGTGAGTTGAAGAGTACTGAGGTATTGATGACTATTACTGGTGGTGAGATTGTGTATGAACGAGAGGTTAAGGGTATTGAGGTTAAGCGAGGGCACCTAAATTAACAAATTCGACCTCCTCTACCCCATGGATTGAGGGATGGTGAATGTCTAAACCTATGTTCTACGGTGTGATAGTACCATTGATAACTCCATTTAATGAGGATTTAAGTATAGACTTCAATGCAGTTAGGTGGCTCGTTAGGTACTTAGCTGAGCACGGTGTTCACGGTGTATTCCCATGTTCTACAACTGGTGAGTTCGTACACCTGAAACCTGAGGAATGTATTGAGCTAGTGAAAGTTGTTTTGGAGGAGGTTAGAGGTAAGGTTAAGGTAATACCAGGTATCAGTGCTAACTGTACTGATCACTGTATCGAACTCGGTAGAAAAATGAGGGACCTAGGTGTTGATGGTGTTATAGCTACGCCACCGTACTTCTTTAAGTTAAGTTACGAGAAGTTGAGGCTACACTTCAGTAAAATTGCTGAGAAGGTTGATCTACCACTCATAATCTACAACATACCAGCTACAACAGGTATAAACATACCAATTAGTCTCTATGCTGAGTTAGCGAAGGAGTACAGTAACGTTGTTGGTGCTAAGGTAACGTACGATAGTGTGACTTACATGAGGAAGCTCATACAGGAAGTCAAGTCCACTAGAAAGGACTTCTCAGTACTCACAGGTCTTGACGATCATCTGCTCTACACGCTAATGATGGGAGGTGATGGAGGTATAGTAGCTTTAGCTAATGTAGTACCGCAGATTCACGTAGCACTCTACAGGGCTTGGGTTGAAGGTAATTTGGAGAGAGCTTATACGATATTTGTAAAACTCCTCAAGCTAGTGCAGATCTACGACATAGCGTCAACTTACTCGACAGCAGTGAAGACAGCACTCAAGGTACTTGGCACACCAGTGAAACCATATGTAAGACCACCACTAACACCAGAACCACCTGAAGTTGAGGAGAAAATAAGAAAGGTATTGGAGGATCTGGGTATGAAGACCTTACCAAAGTAGCTTACCCTGAGAATACTTTTTACTGAAAAGCACGCTAGACAATAGTTGAGGAAGTGGGTTAGTGATCTCATATCTCATGAGAGTACTTAGAAATCGGGTACTGAAGAGTGATGAGGGCTGCCGACAAGGACATCTAACGATGAGTAGCTCACTAATTAAGGTTCTAAGTCTCCTCACTTACGTACTACTCGAGATTTACCATAGAGCACTCTGGAAGATACGGAGGAGTATTAGGTGGAGAAATTACATAATCGAGATAGAGTATGGAGTATTTTCACCTGTAGGTACTATAAGTACTTCACTCCTCGCTAAGGTAATTGACTACGTACTTAGTAGAGTCGAGAGGATTAAGTTAGGTCTCGATGTAGGTACTGGTACCGGTGCTCTAGCTCTAGTACTGAGTAGGTACTGTCAATACGTAGTAGCTACTGATATCAGTAGAGTAGCCTGTAGGGTAGCTAAGAGGAATTTACGTAGGTATGGTGTACTCGGTGATGTAGTTCTGTGCGATGTAGCATCAGCTCTAAGAACAAAATCAATTGATGTTGCTGTCACAAATCCACCATACCTCCCAATATCAAGGAAATTGAAACATGGTGATCTTTACTCAGGAGATATGTACATTAAGTTCGTACTTGAGGCTTTAAGAGTAGCAAGGAGGTTAGTGCTCACCTCACTCTCGACTTACCTTAAACGAGTAAGTATAGAGACTACGAAGACACTGAAGTCATTGAAAGCTAAGACTATTGCTACTGTAGCAGTGAGTCCATTAGAGAGGGTAGAGGTCATGTATATTAGCCCTGGAGTGAGGTCTAAATGTGCTAACCGATAAAGACCTTGTGTTGTAGAACTCATGATTGAGGTTCGTACTGTGACTCTCAGAGTCGAGAAGTCCATTACCTACACAGTACTGCTCGCTTTTATCTTAACTACAATACTAGTAACTGAATCATGCTACTCCGTAGTACCGTATAAGCAAGCTATCCTCTCAGGTCCTGGCTACAGAATTGAGTTCCAATCCTACTTCGTAACGAGGAATAAGGTGTACCTCAAGAAATTCATCATCAGAGGATACGTAGAGTTACCTAAGGGAGTTGACGAAGTTAACATAATTGTGATATTCGACAGTAATCGGGATAGAATGCCAGATAGTGGAGATGATGTTAAGATACTGAAATTCGTCGCCCTTAGAAGAGAAGCTCAAGGGGTTAAAGTGAGGGTATTCCTCTACGACTGTTACATTGAGAAAAGCGTAATCAGACTGGATAGACAACCTTACGAAGCAGGTACCTGTGCTCTAAGTACGAGAGGAAATAGAGTCAACTTCATATGGACTATAGAGTTACCAGTCAGGAA
>CAZYGV010000023.1:0-11492 GCA_964647155.1 uncultured Thermoproteales archaeon
GTATTGTATATGTATCTGAGCCAGCGTAGGTTGGTTTAGTCACATTACCTCTAAGCACTAGCTTCAAGTTCTTAGCTGGGTAATTACCTATGTTCGTTATTGTAACCTGAATCCTAACTGCTCTATCTCCATCGAAGATAGGTGTTGGTATCGTTAGTACGTGTGCTACAGCTATCTCAGCTAAACCTCTGACCTCAAATCCTACTGGCGTTATGACTCTGTAGCTCTTACCCCACTTATCTTCATACAGGATACTTAGATAGAGCTGTACTGCACCATAGACTACAGGTTGAATGAAGAGCCTAAATGCTGTGGTTACTGTCTCATTTTCTCTCAGTAGAGGGTAGACGTATCTACCTGGGCTAGCTAACGATATGTACTTCTCAGAGCCAGGAGCAGGTGTCAGTACTATCGTTACATTGTATGCACTTCCCAAACCAACATTACTGACAGCTATCACCACTCTATTCACTCTATTTGGCTCAAGTGTCGAATTGAGTACAGCGTACGTTATGTATGGTTTTCCTCTCTCAAGGCTAATCAAGCTAAGTGTTATCGTATTGACGTAGGTACTACCTCTCGAATCTCTATAGGTGATGATAGCCCTTAAGTTCTGGACTCCAAATCTCTCTGTAGGTACGTAGAGTTCGATCTCTATCCTCTTACTCGATCCAGAAGGTACCGTACCAACATCAATGACCGTAGGCCCTAATACAGCTAATTGAGGTGTTGGTTGAAGATTAAGTACAACATTGTGAGCAGTATCGCCACCAACATTTTTGACCTCGAGGTAAACCCTCTGAACCTCACCTGGACTTACCTGCCTTGGCTTCATCTCAAGCACTATCAGTGGTGCTTCAGCTCTTACAATGATGAATCCCAGGGTAATTGTCTCTAGATGTGATCTATTGAGCTCATCAGTATAGTGCACCGCAAGCACCATATCAGCACTACCAATGGCATTGGGGTCGGCGTATAGACCTAGCTTCACAGAAGCTATTGCTTCAGGAGGTATATCACCAACATAGAGCTTACTCCGACCAACAACAGTTAGCCTAGGTGAGCGAGTTACGACCTTAATCGTCACGTTCTTTGCTGTACCTGGCCCCTTATTCTCCACTAGTATATCCACAATTTCCTGAACACCAGCTTTGAGCGAGGTTTTCGATGTATAGACCACTAGCTCTGGCGTAGGTACCTCAGCTATCTTAAATCCCATGGTGTAGGTCTTCATGTAGAACCTACCAGAGGTATCGTAGTACGTAATCCTTACAGTTATTGAGGTTGTATCACCTGAACGTGAGCTAGGGTATATGGAGAGACGTACCTTAGCTGCTTGATCCTGATCTAGTACAGCAAACCTACCTACAACACTCTCTGTAGTTACCGTAACGAAGGGGTCTGCTGTGTAAACTTCAATTGCTACGTCCCTAGCAGTAGCTGTACCATTATTCTCTATCAAGACTGTAACCTCATTCTCAACCTCTTTAAGAAGTGTGCGTGGTCTGTAATCAATGATTACTAGATCAGGTTCACCAGCTATAGATACTGTGAGTTCTGTACTCCAGATAAGTGAGGTGTAGTTCTTGAGGTACCTAATTTCCAGAGGTAGTACGTACGTTGTTAACTTAGCTTCATCTGGAATCCTAAAGGTAAATGTGAAGGTTACTACACGCGGATAAACAACAGTCCCATTGTAGGTATCTACCACGTAGTACTCATACCCATAGAGCTTCGTTAAGTTTAGCCTAGCAGTTACGTTGTTAATAGGTGTAGGTGACAGGCACTTTACCATAACCTCTAAAGTAGCTAAGGCCCCCCTTCTCACAGGTGCTGTCCAATAACAATCCACAACACACCAATCATCAGCATCCTCACTCCTCACTGTATAAGTACTCGGTAGTACAGTAAGGAATATCGTAGTGATTAATGCAATGAGTAGTGCTCGGTGAATTGAGGAATTAAGCATGCTACTCTAACCTCATCTTCAACAGGAACATCGAGAATATGAGGACAATAACTGTGTACACGATCAATGCTGTGAACTCTGTAGATACATCAGCTAGTGTAGCACCCTTAATCATTATCTTGTAGAAGGCTTCAGCAAAGTAATAAGATGGGAGTGTATAGCTTACGAGCTTAATCTCCTTGGGGAAGAGTGCTACTGGTTTGAAGAATCCAGAGAAGAGTAGACATGGTATGAAGAAGAATATTGCTGTCTGCTGTGCCTGTAGCTGATTTCGTGAAATTGCTGATATTACAAGACCTATACTCAGTGATGTTAGTAAGAAAACGATACAGATCAGAATTAAGTCAATTATTGGTCCCTTGATGTGCACATCAAACACTGAAATCCCTATGAACAGTGTGAAGAATAGATCGCCAAGTGTAGCTATGAAGTACGCAAGTAACTTACCCATGATTATCTCGTAGCGAGTAATGGGTGTCATTATCAACATTTCGAAAGTACCCCTCTCTCTTTCTCGACAAATGGAGACAGAGATTAGTGACATAGGTACTAACTGTAGGAGGAGAGTAGCTATTACAGGCATGAAACTTTCAATACTCTTCACAGTAGGTCCATACATCGTCACGTACTGTAGTTGAATTCTAAATAAGTCAAATCTAGAGCCTAAAGCTTCAACATAAGCTTGAGCTACGTATGCCATACCCCGTCTAATTATGTCTGCTATTGCTGGTTTACTGACATCAATAATAACCTCAATGTAGCAGCTTTCACCCTGAACTACCTTAGCCGTAAAGCCACTTGGTATGACTACTACGGCGTACACATAGCCTTTCCTCATAAGCTCTTTACCAATGTCAACACTTGGTGGATAGGCTACAACTTTAAAGAGACCTGTTTCCTCAAGTACGTCACTCCACATGTAAGATAGGTACGTTCTATCCAGATCAACAATAGCAATTGGAAGTGATGTTTTAGTTTCACCATAACCGAGGCCAAACATCACCATGACTATCAACGGCATTAGAAATAGCATGAAGAATGTACGCTTATCCCTCATTAACTGCACTAACTCCTTCTTCACAAGCGAGATGGTTAACGACATGTAGATCCCTCAACTAGCTTCACAAAGACATCCTCAAGAGAGACATGGATGGAGCTACACCCCAGTACGGCAATATGGTAGGTCTCTAAGTGCCTAATCACTTCGGGAACAGCTAACTCAGCTGACTTAACAAGAAGTTTTATCTTAACAACATCACCTAGATGCTCTGTACCGGTAATAGAACCTAATTTCTCAAGTATTGAGATGGCTCTCTGAACATCTACACTCCTCAGGGTAACAGCTACTAACTCACCACCAAAGACCTCACGCTTAATCTCACTAGGTGAACCCTCAGCAACGATCCTACCACGAAACATGAGAGCTAACTTATCACAGTATTCAGCCTCATCCATGTAGTGAGTGGTTATAAGTATGGTAACACCTTCACGATTGAGTTCACGAAAGTACTTCCAGAAGGTTCTCCTAAGTGGTGGATCAACACCTGCAGTAGGTTCATCAAGTATAAGTATCTCTGGATCGTGAACAAGAGCAACAGCTAAGGCTAATCTCTGCTTAGTACCACCACTCAACTTACCAGCCAGCCTATCCCTATATTCACGAAGTTGAAATCTCTCCAACAGCTCCCTAATCCTCAACTCAGCTTCCCTACCCCGAATACCATAGAGAGAAGCAAAGAACTTGAGATTCTCATACACGGTCAAGTCTTCATAAAGACTAAATCTCTGAGGCACATAACCGATAAACCTCAGTACCCTCTTCCTCTCCCTCCTAACATCATGACCAAGTACGTAGATCTCACCCCTAGTAGGTTCAAGTAAACCACATATCATTCTGAGAGTCGTTGTCTTTCCAGCACCATTAGGCCCCAGCAGCCCAAATATAACACCTCGACTAACTCGAAGATTCACATTATCAACTGCCTTGAAGTTACCAAATACCTTTGTCAGCTCAATCGTTTCAATCGCTAACATTCTAGTCACCTGTTCTTGACTAAAGCCCCTAGAAATACTTTTTTAACTGATTAAAGTTAAAGGGTTAATGTGGCTCTGCGAAGCCTTATTGAGAAGTTACCATCCTATAGACTACTTCGTGAGTATGGTCTTACAGGGTACGAAACGCTAACACTACTATACCTAGCAAGCGTGCAAGAGGCTACACCTCGTGAGATTTCCGAGAAGACAGGTATACCCTATACCAAGGTGTATGAAGTTATACGTAAGCTACATAGTAGAGGTTGGATTGAAGTTATCGAGGGTAGACCTATAGTATGTAAGTTCAAATCACTGGATTGCATAATTAAGTCAATAAGAGATGATCTAGAGAGGAAGTTTAGAGAACTTGAGTCATCACTGGCAGAGGATGTAGCTAGGTTAAGACTTGCTCAAAGTGTTAAGAGGCCAACAGCTGTTGTTGTGTATCGGTTGCCGGAAGCTATTGAGTATGTTGTGTCCTCGGTTAGGGCTGCACAGCATGCTATCTGGTTTCTAATAGCCTACGTTGATGATGTACTTCAGCAAGTACTTGCAAAGTTGAAAGTCAGTGCAGAAGTAGAGATTAGAGCAATTGTTAGTCAGAACTGCGGTAATACAGTAATAGCACTTCTCAGAACTCTGAGTAAAAAATGTAGTGTCAGGTACATAAAGTCACTTGTCCCCCTAAATTTAGTGCTCATAGATCTTGCAAAGGTAATATTCATACCTAGCTATGTGCTAGCTACAACAACTCTAAAACCAAGTATCTTGGTAGTTGACGATAGTGAAGTTGCTATAACGACAAAGAATTACCTCGAATTTTTATGGAGGTACGCCTCCAGCTAACTCCTCGACCTTCTTTATCACAACCTCTTCAAGAAGCGATACTGGAAGTGCTCCCTCTTCCAATAGTAACCTATGAAATACATCTTCCCTGAATCTAGATCCAAGTAATCTCCTGACTCTCTCTTTAAGTCTCTTTATTCTGTACTTACCATACATATAGCATAGTTGATACCCTTGATCAATAGTGTATCGCTTAACCTCTCTAATAGCTCCTTCCCTAGACATGAAAGCAACTTTCATCAGCATGTCAACAGCATCGTCAAAGCTCATGGATCCAGTACTTAGCTTGACATCTATAACAACTCTAGCTGCTCTCCAGAGAGCATCCACTAGGACTACTGCCCTGTACTCTGGCTCAGTATGGAAACCATGTTCTAGAAGTAACTCCTCACAATAATGTGCCCAGCCCTCTATGAAGCTTGTTGCTACGTTAGATGCTATAGCTATGAACTTTCTGACTATGTTCGGTGTTGCTTGTATCCAGGCAAATTGTGTGTGGTGTCCTGGATATGCTTCATGTACGCTAGTATTGAGTATGCTGTACCAACTATGTTCTTTCATAAGATCTTCACTTTCAGGAGGGGTTACAAGGTAAAGACCTTCTCTCACATAAGAGAAGAGTGGTGGTGGTATGTAGGCTGCAAATGGTATTATAGGTCTTAGGTACTCAGGAGTCTCAATAACTCTTACCCTTTCACCTGCAGGTAAATCAACAATTTTATGTCTAAGCACAAATTCACGAGCTTCAGAAATAGCTCTAGAGTACATATCGAGCAACTTACTACGTTCTCTAACATACCTCGACTTAACCTCCTCAACTAGTTTCTCAACTGAGATACCTCTTGAGCTAGCTATCTTCTCAAGCTCTGTTCTAATTCTGGTTATCTCCTCCTCACCTAACCTCACCAAGGTCTCTGGTTCCTCTGAAATACCACGAATACGAAGTAACTTTCGAAATAGTTCATATCCCATAGGTTTGAAACCAGGTTTAGCTCTAGGCTTCACTTCATCCAGTAACCATCGTCTAAAACGCTCAACTATATTGAGTGCTCTACTACATGAAGCTGAAATGTCATACCCATGTTCTTTAGCTAATTTCTCAGCACTAGACAGAAGTAGGGGAAGTGCAGAACACATCTCTAGTGCTATGTCAACCCATAATGTGTAAGGTTCATCAATAAGCTCGAGAGCACCCATCAGTACCTTATCGAGATTCCTAATTCTCCTCTCAAGAGCAATCAACCTGTGCTCTGTAGGTAGGTACGGTATAGTTAATAACCTAAATAACATAGCACATGCCTTTTCAATGTAGAGTGCAGGTATCATGCGATAGCATGGGAAGTCAATTAACCAGAAGAGGTGATCTTCTAAAAGCATCTTAAATGCCCTGTAGTCTACCTGAGCGCTGTACGGTAGCTCCTTTGGATCAATGCTACCTAACTTCTCGAGTGCTTTCTTCGTTAATTCAATAAGCTGTCTGAGAGTTTCTCTACTCACTACAGGTACTGAGATATCATACTGGTGGAATCCTAGTGCAGTTCCTACATCTGGGTTTAATTCAAGGAAATTGCAAATGTACTTCTCAATAGTTTCATAAAGTGTATCCACTGCGGTGCACATCTAACCGCACCTCAAGGAGCTTAGATTCTCGATCGAAGTGAAGCTAAAAATAAGTTTACACTTAAGTAACATGGAGCTCTACTAGTAAAGGTACTTGGGGTGATCGAGTGTGAGTAAGGTTGAGTGTATGGAGGAGTTCTTCAAGTTACTTCATCCAAGACCTGTAGTTCTTATTGTTGCTCAGAGTAGGGGTAAGGTAAATGCTATGGCTTGTTCTTGGTGTACTCCAATTAGTGAGGAACCACCTACCATAGGTGTAGTTCTTGCTAGGGAATCTTACACAAGAGAGCTGATACTAGAGTCTAGGGAATTTACTGTGAATGTTCCATCTCGTGAACTACTTAGTGCTGTGTGGATTGCTGGTACTAAGAGTGGTCGTGATGTTGATAAGACAAAGCTCATGAATGTAACATTGAGACCTGGTAAAAAGGTAACAACACCAATTATTGAGGAGTGTATTGGTCACCTAGAGTGTAAGGTAATGTCTTGGTACGAGATTGGTGAGTGCACACTAATTGTGGGGGAGGTTTTGAGTGCGTATGCTGATGAGGATAAGCTGTACAGAGGTAACTGGGATGTTAGAAAGGCTGAAGTGCTGCTTCATCTAGGTGGTTCAGTCTTCGTTATACCTTCTAAGCAGGTATACCTAGCCACTAAGTAGGTGTAGTGTACCCCGGCGGTGAAAGGGACCTTCATCGGTGGAGGAATACTCCATCTCGGGTCCTCGTCCCACCGGGGCAGTATAGGTGTTGCCTAGATGGGTATTAAGGTTAGCTACTTAATGTCGTTCAGACCTATCTTTGGTGAGCAGGTACTCGCTGGTGTTAAGAGTCATGAGGTTAGGAAGTTTCTTGGTCGTATTGAAGAGGGTTCCTGGGTTTTGGTCTATGAGTCTACTCCCGTTAAGGCATTTACAGGTATCTTTCAGGTTGGGAGAGTGGATATTGTTGATGAAAATCGTGCTCTGGAGCTAATTCGTGGATTTAGGGGTTATTCAGAGCTTGATCTACCGTACATTGTGGGTAGGAAGAAGTTGATAGTGATTGAGGTGCGTAATCCTATTCGTTTCTATGTTCCTGTAACTCTTGATGATGTTAGGAGGTATTTCCCGAGCTTTAGACCACCTATAAGCTATGTGAGGGTTAAGTCCGGTACGCTATTATGTTCAGTATGTGAATTTGTATTGAGGAAAGGTCTCTATGAAGAGACTTGACGAGAAAACTCTAGGTAAATTAGCTTACTACGTCTTAGCTGAGATTTCAGCAAGGTGGAGGGTTAGGAGGAAGTACCTGAAAACCTATAGGGTGATAACTTACTTCCTAGGTCACGAAATTTCATGGCTTATCCTAACCAAGTTGAGGGAAGGTGGGTACATAGATTTCGATGGTGATTACGTAGTGTGTCTCAAGCCAATACAGGTACAAAAACCTCTCCATAGATTAGAAGCTGAGCTTCGTAACTACGTATGTGGTATTGTTACTTCGTTTCAGCGCTGAATTTCATACTCGATCTCAATCAAATTATCGTACCTATCAATCACTATCCTTCCGATATACCTTCCTCTATAGACCATCAGCGATGTAGGTATGTCAGATACGTCCAGAGTTAAGGTGTCGCTCTCCTGTGCTAAGATCATGGGTATTGTCACAGGTGTACTGAACTTAATTATTAGTTCTCTCCCTGTAAATGTAGAAGAGACGACATAGGGTATACCGAGTTTCCTAATGTAGGCTTGTATCAGAGCAAATATCATGGCAACTATTATAGCTGAAAATTGAATGATTACAGCTGGTAGTGCATAAGCTGCGGATAGTATGGTGCTGAGTATGGAGCATACGATTATCAACACAACACATAGCCGAGGTACAGACTTAATAACCTTGAGCAAGGTGTTACGATACCTGATCCTTATTCTTACTCTCTCTTCTCTTCTACGAAGGGGCATACGTACACACCTACCTAAATACTACGAAGGTAAAACCACAATCAACACATCTACACCTAACCATAGTCTTCTCAATAGCTTCACGGTCACGGAACCTGAGACTACTAAGTACAGCAACTCTAGTACTACCACACTTAGGACACTTCAATTTCTTATTGAGTGAGGACACGACCATGCTCACACTAGTTTTTGTCAAATCAATACCAATTAATAGTTATTCCGCAGGTGGAGCTGAAGTGTACGTACATGAGGTAAGTAGGAAACTAGTTGAGAAGTACTGCATAGATGTCATCGTAGTATCCTCTTCAGAGTCGGCAAGAGCAGGTACCTACACAATTGATGGTGTGAAGTACGTACTATCACGAGCTTCAAGTAGACATGCATTCCTATCTATTGCACCGTACATCTTGAGGAAGTTAATTAAGAAATTGCTAGAGGAGGGTCGTAAGGTCATTGTAGTAGATGAGTACACGACATGTCCCTTCATGACCACTAAGTACCTGAAAAATGTACCCATAATATTGCTAGTACATCAGCTATCGTACGCAGTAGTATCGTATCAGTATAAGTTACCTAAAGAAATTGTGCGGAGTAGTGAGGCTATGCTTCTACGCCCGTACCTAGGCACAACATGTATTACGGTATCTCCAAGTGTAGCTATGGACCTACATAGCATGGGTTTCAAGAGGGTACAAATAGCTGAACCAGGTACGCCAGTGAAGCCGCTAAGAGATGTCCCTGAGAAGACGAATTACCCCCTCATAACATGTGTATCTAGGTATGTGCCGTACAAGAGGTTGGAGCACATAGTGTATGCAGCATACATAGTGAGGAAGTACGTACCTAGGTTCAGAGTGGTAATAATTGGTAGAGGTTCCCATAAGTACCTAGCTAAGTTGATGAACTTAGTGAAGAAGCTTAACCTAGGTAAATACGTGAAGCTCCTCTACAATGTACCTCTTAGACAGAAGCTCGAGATACTTCGTAGATCCTGGCTACATGTCATGACCTCAGTGTATGAGGGTTTTAATCTAGCTGTGTTAGAGGCTGCTGCATGCGGTACTCCTACACTAGCATATGCTGTTCATGGATTAATTGATTCAGTTACGTACATTGGTGGTTACCTACTAAGTGACCAAGACTACGAGAAGCTAGCTAGTGCAATATGTAGCCTCATTAGCTCTCCAGATGATCTATTTAAGAGAGCTGAAGTGTGTCTAGGTAGGGTAAAGTACTTAACGTGGGAAAGAACAGCAGAGAAACTACGTAACGTCATTAGGAAGGTAATGACGGAAGGGTAAAAGCGTTTTAATACACGGCATAGATAAGTACCTCAGCAGTGGTATCTACAGGGGATGAAGAGGGTCTTAAGGTTTGATTTCAAGATGATAGAGAACCCACGTGCAGACCCATTAACCTGTTAAGCAATTTACCTCAGTACTTCTACATAGTGCTGCATAGAGTTTCTGAAGAATACCTTTCCAATCAAAGACTGTTTCTCCGTCCTCAAACTCTATTATTGCATCATCCAGTAACTCCTCCTTATTGTAGAAGATTTTTGCACCGCAGTTAGGACAACCTAAGCATACAGTCACTACACCCTCTATGAGCAGTAGCTTAGTTCCACATACAGGACAGTAGAGATCGGTCTCAATAACTACGGTTTCAGAGTAACTCAATTGCAACACCCGTGAGAACTTGAGCCAGAAATCCTAAATAGGTAACCTACAAATTGAGACCTATACTCTTCAACACTTCACGTAGCTTAACTACAGGAAACTCCACCTGCGTATAGTCATCCACCTGAACCTCGAGTCTCCCAAGTAAGTCATCGTACACCTTCTCGAGGTTACAACCATACTTCAAACCCAAGATCTGAAGCACAGACCTAAATATATCATCACGCAGATGCACTCCAGCACAGTAAATCTTCATAAGCTCTGAAAAACCGGTAACCACTAGAACTTGCTTAATCATGGACTTAGTAGCAGATTCACCTATACAACCTACATCAATAAACACATCAAATGACTTTAGTAAGCCACTAGATAGTTGGTACCTAGCTAGTACAGTATAGATGGTGTTTGGAAACGATGATGCCCATAAGCTAGCTCTGGACAACGTACTACTTAAGTCATAAAGCAATCTCAACTCCTCAACACCATGAATTATGAGCACAGCATCACCAGAGAGTGCACGTGATACAGTACTTACAACTTCTCGTAGTACAGCATCACTAGAGATGATGTAATGTACCACCGACCAAGAAGGGGCATCAGATAGAGACCCCACCAAATCAAGGATAACAACTCTAGACCTAGCGTTAAACCTCAACCAGTGCTCAAGGATAAACTTCATGACTTCAGTAACCGATTTCTCATCAGGACCAAGTAACAGCAACCTACCTAAACCAAGAACTAGTAACCTAGCTAGTAACAACCTATCAATAACCCAACCACCCTTCACACCGTACCTAATCAAGATTACCCATACATCACCACTCATGGAGCAAAATAGCAGAACCCTCCAATCACTACAGTGAAAATACGTAGCGGAACCAGCTTGTAAGCTACATCCACTACTAAGGAGCACATCCAAGACATCACGAACTACATCACCTACCGAGATAGGGATCAACTTCCTACCCCTACGACGAAACATAGAGACACGGTAGATACGACCACACCTAACAACATACACACCACCAGGAACAACCCTAATCTCCTCAACAAGTTCATCACATGTAAATATGGAGAGAAAGCCCCAACGCCCACTCAAAACAGCACAATCCTCCAAATAGGCCTCAGCAAACCCAATACCCTCACCACTATAGAAGTAACGAACAGTACCGTACCCACACGAAAACTCCTCACAAACAGACACTACGTACCCTCCTCAAAACATCAAATGAATGTGAAGTAACAACACTAACCAAACACCTTAAACCACACAACGCCTTCCTCAACCTCGAGAGAACAGAATGAACACCAGTTCTAAACCAAAGATCGAGAACTTCGTCATAAGGAATGACAAGAGAGCACGAAGAACACATACCTGAGACCTCAATCATCAACTCAG
>CAZYGV010000024.1:0-11429 GCA_964647155.1 uncultured Thermoproteales archaeon
GGTATAAGATGGAGTATGCTGACTGGTTATCAGCTCTAGAGTGGATGAGGAATAACTTACCTCAAAACGCAGTTATAGCTAGTTGGTGGGATTATGGGTACTGGATCTCGGTAGTTGCTAATAGAACTTCACTAGCAGATAACTCGACAATAAATGGTACCCAAATAAGGAAGATAGCACTAGCATTCATAAGTGATGAGGAAACTGCAGTGAAGATATTTAAGGAATTGGGGGCGCAGTATGTAGTGGTGTTTGAACCTGCTATCGATATTGTTCCAGCCGGTATCATAAAGATGCCACATCCATACGCGGGTGATTTCGCTAAGAGTTACTGGATGGCTAGAATAGCTGGGCTCTCGGATGAGGAGGTTAGAAAGAAGTACCTAGCTACAGCTGTACTGAGAATTGGTGGAACAATCTTCAGGATACTTGTACCAGCAAATACCACAGAAGCACGTAATGCAACATTGTACAAGCTGATCTTCGGTGCTAAACCACCAGGTACATCATTCATGTGGGTCTTCGAACCGATGGCACCTGTCGGAGCTTCTTATCGAGGACCGAGAGTAATTATCGAACCACCTAAGTACTTCAAGCTAGTCTACATCTCAGCACCAAATGGTTGGGTCAAGGTATTTAAGATAGAGTACCCTAGGTCTTGAGGAGTGACTTCAATATCTTTTCCCTAACGTCATCACTTACCTTGAGAACTCCAGAAGTAAGCTTCATAGCTAGCCTGTACTTCGCAAACCTATCATCAGGTGAAAACTTTGGTGGGTGAGGTGTTCTAACAGGACCACCACACCTAGGACATTTATCCTGTGAAAGAGTATACGTTCCACAGACTTCACATCTACGCAAGAGACCTTGTCTACCCACGTACTTCCCCCTATAATCTGGTGAATGAGACTTCACACTGCCTTCTCTTACCTTCCTCCATGACTGTGTTCACGATATCTTCTAGAACTTTTTCAGCAATCTTGTAGTCTCTAGCGATAACATCGACCCTATATCGTGGGACACCTATTGTGTAGACTCTTACCCTAACATTACCATACTGCTTCGCTACTTCGTATGCCTTTAGTAGTGTCTCCTTGATCTCATAGAGGCCACCAGGCTTCATACATAGTACCTTAAGTACTCCACTTACCTTAACCTCTGGTACAGGTATGTATTGCCTAGCTACCTCGACTATTTTCTCAGCAATTTCCTGAGGTATAGATATGGCTTTCAGAGGTTCTATACCCTCTTTCGCAGCAACTTCAAATACTGCAAGTAGATCACCAAAGTTCGATACAGCTTTATCCTCGATAATATCTAAAATCTCTTCAGTTCTTCTACCTAATCTCTGAGCTACTAGGTTTAGCAATCTCGTAGCTTTCTGAAGTCTCTTCCACATGAATAGCTTACTCTTCCTCTCACTCGGAGTAACTCTCTTCAATGATACATCTACTAGTCCTTTACGTCTATCTACTCGAACTACCTTGAAAACTGCTTTCTGACCCTCCTTGAGGTAATCCTTTATACTATGGAACCAACTCGTAACTATTTCATTTATAGGTGCGTAAGCTTCTAATCCACCATACTCATCCAGCGTTACATATGCACCATGTTCAAAGATCTTCTTCACAGTACCTATAACTAGTTCACCAACTTCAGGAAAATCCTTTCTCCTCTTTGACACAGTAATCCCTCTAATCAAGTTCCTTAATTATCTTAGCTTCGATAATTCCTTTACCGCCTGTTGGTCTAGCTAGAACACGTCCGCAGACTAAGCATCTGACTACTATAGCGGGTTTATTGAATATTATCTGCTCATTACCACAATCTGGGCAGCGAACTCTTAAGAACTTACTCGTTGGTTGTGGTATCAGTATCTTCCTCTTCTTGACCACTCTACCTCACCTCTACCTCTTCAGCTCTACAATTTCAAGCCTCTTCAACCTAATACCTTCTCTATGCTGGATGTAGCCACAGACCTTACACCTCAGCTTTAGTACCTGCTTCTTAGTCACCTTAGCAAATCTCTTCTGCTTCGGCTTCCTACTTGAACCATATCCCTTACACTTTGCTAGGTACCTTCTCTGTCCTTCAGCTAGTGTCCTTCTCTTGCCGTGAGTATACAGCGTCACTATATGCTCAGTATGTGCATTACATCTTGGACAGTATGTTCTTATAACTCTAGGTACCTTCATCGTTATCACCTACAGCTCTCTACACCTAGGCTATGTCTCAACTATATTAACTCTCTCTCATGTTAGGTATTTGACCAAGTACAATAACTACGCCCTTCTCCCTCAATTTCTCAGCATCAGCCTTAGGTATGTACGCTACATCTTCTCTTGAGAAGGGTCCGTAGATGTGTAAGTCACTACACATTAGTGGTGGGTAGTCTTTGATGAAGAGTACTACGACGTATTCTCTCCGTTGTTCTGTAGCTGTGATTGTTGCTCTCAAGTTCTCTGGTACCTTACCTACGTACGTAATCAACATGCTACGTATCTTCTCCTGTAGGTAATTCACTATGTCTCTCTCTTCATCGAGAAGTCGTGACGTATCTACGCTAAGGAATCTGAGATCACTTAGTAATTTACTCAATCTAGTTAAGATCAATGCTGTTAGTAGCTGAGTTATGCTCTCTATCTTCCTCTCAATAACTTGATCTTTAACGTAAGTTACACCCAAACCACTTCTTAATTTCTCAATTTCATCCCTAACCTTCCTCAATAGATCCCTCGGCACTTCCTGTAATTCAGCACTCTCACTTTCTTTCCTCAAGTACATGTAGAGTTCATCTATGATACTACTCATGAAGTGTTCACTCCTCTAAGGTAGCTACTTTCCTACAAATTAGGTATATCGCCACATACATAGGTAAATCGAGAACTCTACCAATACAGTTTCCTAAATTCATGTCGAAGAGCTTAGGAGGAGCATCATGAAGTCTCACACGAAGAGAGCCCCTTCTAAAAACTATAGCTTTCTCAATGCTAAATCTCTCTAGTTCACTTACCGTTAGCGGAGTTACCTTGAGACCAGTTTTCCCATGAAGAGAGTTCGGGAATCTAATTAACCTATGTGTATCTATGAGAACTTTCTCATCGATCTCACACCTAATACTGGGAAGGACTTCAGGAAGTAGCTTCTCAATTAACTTGATACCCTTCTTAGATATAGTCTCCTTCTTACCCTCTAGAACAAGCTCGACTTCTCTAGCTACTTGAGTACCTATCTCAATAACCTTCTCGTATAGAGACCTAGCTAAACGACCAGGAATGCCACTGCTAGTAATCATGAGTCTTGAGTATGTGCGCTTTCCCCTCTTAGTGAAGAACTTGTCAATACGTAAACCAATTAACCTCATGTAGTCAGCTATCTCCCTCCTAGCATCTTGAGAGAGTTCTCTAACAACATCAATATCCACATGTATGTGAAAACCCCTATGACCTGAGAAGCATATGTAAACCTCATGAGGCGATACACCGAAGTCACTATCGAGAACTTCAATAACTTTGAGAGCTTCCTCACGAGCAACTTCAAGACATTTATCACAAATCCAGGAAATTTGCCTAAACTTAGAACCACCGCACTTAGGGCACTTCTCAGGTTTAGAACCCCTACCAGCTTCACCACAGTTCTCACAAATCCATCTATCGTGCTCTTCCTTACATGGTGTAGGTATGTGATCGACATCTATGTCAAAAACCAACTCAGCACCTAACCACCCCTTCTGATCCATGTCATCTACACTAGGATTCTCATAGTAAGCTGTTGAGTAGTAGAGATGTGCAGGGACATTCCTAACCACGTACTTCCTAAGATCCTCAATACTGTTAAAGCTCAGGTGTCGAACCATAGCCTCGTTCTCAAGCAGTTGAAGAGCAATCTCACGTCTAGGTAGATCTCTCGGAAAGTCGGTAGTGAACTCAGCGTACCTATAGTACCGTAAGAAGAGTGACTTAAGTAGCTTCAGCTCTCTGCTCACTACCTACACCCCCTTCACTGGCTCTCGACCTAGTAGCTAACCTATAGTACTGAAGTGGATGATGAATACCCTTAATACACTCACCTGGACAAAGACCAACACTCCTCAAGTAATCACAGGAAGGTGGTAGGTACTTCTTCCTCGAACCTCTTAAACCAGCAATATGCTCAACCTGATACCTAGTCTTCTTCTCATCATAGTCGGGTAAATTCTCAAAGTACTTAACAACCTCATCAACGGAGAGACCTATGTGAAGTAGGAAACTAGCCAAGGTGAACCTAGCTATATGACTAAGGTTCTCACCCGCTCTAGCTTCTTCAATTAACTTCCTAATACATGGTGGGTAGGGATCAATCACACCCTCTAACCTACGTCTACGTACAGTAATTTCAGAGCTAGCTGTCCTCAACTTACTACGAAGCTCATCCACTATTGATGTAATTTCTTCAGGAAAAGCAATCACAGAATTCACAATCTCATTACACTTACTCAATATCCACTTTTCATAAGCTTCCTCAAGTAACCTAGTAAGTTCACGAAGAGATAGGTATACGAAACCTCTATGTAGTACCCTATTCACTAGCTTCCACTCTAGATCACCTTGAGGCATGTACCTGAGATAGTGCACAAAGTGAACCTGTATCAAACCATTGACTACCTGAACATCAATGTTAAAAGCTTTCTTAGCTATGTACACTACCTTATCGAGAGATTCTTGCTGTAGAAATTTACTAACTCTCTTAGACTCTATGTCGGCGAACTTCCTAATGGCTACACTATCACGAGTTAGTGCAACTAGTACAAGTGATAGGTAAAATGAAAGTAATTCCGTATCTGGATCTGTAAGGTCTATGATGTAGTTTCTGGAGGTAGCTCTTCTAATAGCTCTCTCAACTACATCACGTAGACTCAGTACCTCTCTTAGAGATAGGTTTAGCCTACGAATTCGCTCAGTAGCTTCAGGTAGGAAGGGGTACTTGACCAGGTCCTCAGTTGTGATCAGGTATGTTGATACCATGTACTTACTCCATTCTCGGAGCTAGGTAGTACACTAACCTACCACCTAGTGGAATCTCGAATGTTAATGCAACTGGCTTATTTGTCGCGAACTCTATCGTTACTAGGTCAGCTATCTTTGCTGACTTCTTGACTATATCACCCATGTATTCTAAGCTATATGAAGCTACTGCTGGTTCAGTCACTTCGTACTCTATGAGGGATCCAGATTCTCTACCAAACTGAACCTCTAAATCACCCTTATCACTCATAGCCTTTATTGCAAACATCTCCTCACTAGCCTCTAGCTTGACGGTATCAGCAATAACCTCGGCATCTCTAATAGCTTCCTCAACAGCATCACTTAGGAGCTTAACCCTAGCCGTAAAGGCAACTCTAGGTGTTGGTAGTGTCTCAGCTCCAATATCTATGAGTGGTAGAACGAAGCTCCTAGTAGCCTTACCTATGATCTTTATCTTTAGCTTACCACCAGCAACCTCGTACTCAACCTTATCATCCTTCTTACACCTCTTCAAGATCTTCTTCATATCATCAAAATTAACACCAACCCTAGTCTCAGCTTCACAGCTATACTCTTCAAATGCTGTACTAGGTAGCTCAAGATCAACCATAGCTACTCTAGATGGGTCAAGAGCCCTTAGCTTAACACCTTCAGGAGTTACAACAAACGTAGCCTCCTCAATTAATGCAGCTATGGACTCAATTATGTACCTCCACTCACGAGCATCACTAAACACAAATCTAAAGCTCACAACTACTCACCCAAGTACCTAATATCAGCTCTAGAAATATTTGGCTTATGGTTTATTTCACGTACAGTATATGCTACAGCTAATTACTCGTATTCACGCCAAGTGTAGCCGCACTTAGTACACCTATAGAACCTAGTTGGTGGTTCATCAGCAGCTCTCGTCTGCATAGTCCACCAATAAGCTTCCTTATTACCGCACCTAGGACACTCAACTCTAACAGTAGGTAGTACGCGTGGTAGATTCTGCTCGACAATGATTCCTTCACTTGGCTTATGTTCAATAACCTTCTTCTCCCTCAAGACGGAAATACCTGAAGTAGCTTCCTTCTCAAAACCACACTTCTTACACTTAAGTACTGTCTTTCCACCTACCTTCTGAGGTACCATTAATGAACCACATTTTGGGCAAAAAGCCATTATAACACCTTACAACACTAACGTAAGGTAGAAAATTTAAGTGTAGTGTCTCATCGAGAGTTGTCAGTAGGGTTTTTATGGGTATGTGCTACAAGTGCTTGGGGTACTAGGTATGGTCTCTGTGAAGGATGTACCACCACAGAGGTTCATTGAAGCATTAGCCAAGTATCTGAAGGAGAATGTTCCACAGGTAAAGCCACCACCCTGGGCTTACTTCGTCAAGACAGGTGCACATAAGGAGAGGGTTCCAATGCAGGAAGATTGGTGGTACTATAGATGTGCTTCATTGCTCAGAAAGCTATACTTACATGGCCCAGTTGGTATTGAGAGGTTGAGGACTGCCTATGGTGGTGCTTGTAAGATAGGTAGTGAGTACAGGAGAGAGCACTTTAGAAAAGCTGGTGGATCAATCATTAGAAAGGCACTACAGCAGCTTGAAGCTGCTGGTTTGGTCACTAAGATACCTGGTAAGGGTAGGGTCCTTACTCCTGAAGGTAGGTCACTACTTGATAGAATAGCGACAAAAGTCTTTAGGGAGTTATTGAGAGAGAGACCTGAGTTGAAGAAGTACGCAGTTCCCTAGGTGGTAGTTGGGTATGGGTGAGGAGTACTACTACGATGAGGAACTTGAGGAGATTAAGAGGAGGAAGTTATTGGAGTACCAAAGGAGGTTAATTGAGGAGCAGAAGAGAGCTGAGTTAGAAGCTAGGAAGAGAGCTGTACTACGTGTAATACTAACTCCTGAAGCTAGGCAGAGATTAGCTAACTTGAGGCTAGTCAATCCTGAACTAGTTGAGCAACTTGAGAATCAGTTAATAGCTCTAGCTCAAGCTGGGAGGATAAAGACCCCTATAACGGATGAAGACCTGAAGAGAATTTTAGCTGAGATAGATAGGAGGTATAGGCGCGAGATTAGGATTAGGTTCACGTAGGGTAGGTACATATGGCTAGGAATAAGCCATTGGGTAAGAAGTTGAGGCTAGCAGCAGCACTTAAGCAAAACAGAGCGGTACCACTCTGGGTTATCGTTAAGTCTCACTGGAAGTTCACACATAACCCCTATAGAAGACACTGGAGGAGAGTTAAGCTAAAGGCATAGTAGGTGAGTAGCTATGGCTAGTGAAAGTGAGGAAATTGAGTTAGAGAGAGTTTACACTGTTCCACTGAGAATTACTAGATTTGTACCGAGGACAAAGAGAGCACCTAGAGCCATTAGATTTCTGAGAGATTTCATGGCTAGACACATGAAGACTGATGTCGAGAAGGTCAAGATAATGCCTGAAGTTAATGAGTACATATGGAGTCGAGGTATTGAGAAACCTCCTAGGAGAATTAGGGTTAGAGCCGTTAAGTTGAAGGACGGTACAGTAAAGGTGTACCTCATTCCTTGATGTGACTTAGCTCGGTGTCTCCATGAGTAAGTTAATTACTTACCCTGTTCAGAAGCTCTCAATCTACGGTACCTCGAACATAGGCGCTTTCTCCATAGCAACTGATTCCTATGTCATTATCCCACCCGACGTACCTGATAAGGTAGTTCAAGCACTAATGGAAATACTGAAGGTACAGGTCGTTAAGACCTTCATAAGCCACTCAACTCTTGTTGGAGTCTTTACGGTGGGTAATTCATGTGGTATAATTCTCCCGCATACTGTAGCTGATGAAGAAATTGAGGTCATTAGGAGAGAGCTGAGAGACATCAATGTAGCCATACTGAAGACAAAGCTCACTGCTCTAGGAAACTTAGTCGCTGCAAACGATAAAGCTGCAGTAGCTTCACCACTGCTACCTCCCGAAGATATTAAAGCCATGGAAGATGCTCTTGGCGTCGAGGTTGTTCAGATGAGAATCTGCGATTTAAATATAGTTGGTTCTCTAATTGTAGCTACCAATAGGGGAGTGCTAGTGACACCAGATGCATCAGATGACGAGATAGCTCAGTTGAGAGAGATATTTAAGCTACCTGTAAGTGTCGGTACTGTGAATAGAGGTAGACCATTTGTCAGAGCTGGTCTAATAGCCAATAGTAACGGTGCTCTAGTAGGTGATGAGACTACAGGTCCTGAGATCATGAGGATAACACAAGCACTTTCAGGCATCCTAACTTGAGCTAACTACATAAGTAAGTACTCTCATGAGGAGTTGTAGGGGGTAATTCATGCAGGTTAAGCTGTATAGAGTTAGCGGTAAGATATTCACAGGTTGGACATGGCAGAAATTTACGCTAGAGATGTTAGCCACTAAGGAGAGTGAAGTCATTGAGAGGACATATGCTCACTTCGGTAGCAAGCATGGCCTGAAGAGATGTCACGTCAAGATTGAGGAAATTAGAGAGATCTCACCAGAGGAAGTATCAAGACAGAGAAGACACATTGTACAGCTACTCGGTATGAACAAGATTGTTGTGAGGTGATTCTTCTGGGTATTGCGAATAGTGGAAGAGAGAGAACAGAGGTAAGATTGACAAGAGAGGACATAGTTAGGATTGTACAGGAAGCTGAACTGCTTAGAAATATACTTCAAAGCCTCCAAAGGCAAGCATCTGTACTCTCGTCTCTAATCCGAGAGATAGAAGTTACTAGAGAGGTCCTTAGGCAGGTCAGGACATTGAACTCAGATAATGAAATACTCGTTCCCTTAGGGGCTACAACCTACGTTAGAGCTACCATAAAGGATAGGGAGAGAGCATTGATAGGTATCGGTGCAAACTACATGATTGAGGTACCCATAGAAGACGTAATATCAATACTTGAGAGAAGGCAGAGAGAACTTGAGAGAAACCTAGAGAGTATTCAAACTAACATGACGCAAGTAGCAACGAGATTGTCTCAAATCGAAAGCTTGCTTGAGAAGATCCGTAGTGAGTTAGCTAGTAGGAGGGAAACAGCTACAGCAACAGCTACCTAGGAATTGAGCGTGGTGTAGATGTTTGAGAAGTTTCGAGAAGCCCTTAAGAGCTTTGTTAAGGCAGTAACAACTAGACCCCTCACTGGTCACGAGCTTAGGAGGATATGTGATGACTTAGTTATAAAGCTCGTTGAGGCCGATGTAGCTTTGGACGTAGCTGAGGAACTAGTCAAGAAGATTGAAGAGAGATTACGTAGTGAACGCGTTCCATTAGTTGGTGGTAAGAGTGAAGTTGTTGAGAAGATCGTGCGGGAGATTCTACTGAAGCTGTTTAGTGATGTAGGTAGGGTATGTCTTGAAGACTTAATTGAGAGAAAGAAAGCTGAGAAACAACCGTTTGTTGTGCTGTTTGTGGGTCCTAATGGACATGGGAAGACTACCACCATCGCAAAGATAGCCTATAGGTTGAAGAATGAGGGTTACAGAGTCCTTGTCGCATGTTCCGACACATTTAGGGCTGGCGCTATTGAGCAGCTTGAGGAGCACTGTAGGAGAGTTGGTGTGAAGATGCTAACTCATAGGTACGGTGCTGACCCAGCAGCTGTAGCCTATGACGCTGTTCAACATGCTAGGAGTAGAGGCTATGACGTTGTTCTCATTGATACGGCAGGTAGACAGCACACTGACATAAACTTGATGGAGGAGATAAGTAAGATATACAGGGTAGTGAAACCGGATCTAGTGATCTTCGTAGCTGACTCACTAATGGGCTCCGATGCTCTAGATCAGATACAGAACTACATGAAGTACATTAGAGTTGATGGCATTGTGCTGACGAAGGTAGATGCAGATCCTAAGGGAGGAGCAGCAATAACACTTGTCTGGTGCTCTAAGAGACCTATCGTATACCTGGGTACAGGTCAGAAGTACAGTGACCTAGTTGAGTTTAATGCTGAAGAGTTCATTGAGAAGTTGATTAAGGGTTAGCACATGAGGCATCTCCTGACATTACTTGACCTTGATAGATCTGAGATAATGTACCTAATTAAGCTCTCTAAGGTACTAAAGTGGGAAAGGTATGAAGGTTATCTGAGAAGTGACTTGAGAGGAAAAGTTGTTGGTCTACTCTTTGAGAAACCATCTACTAGAACGAGAGTGTCAATAGAGGTTGCTGTTAGGGAGTTAGGTGGATCGACACTGTACATGAGGAGTGATGAGCTTCAGCTAGTACGTGGTGAACCTATTAGAGACACAGCTAGAGTACTGTCAAGGTATATTCACTGTCTCTTTGCCAGAGTTAAGTTACATGAGACCTTGATTGAGTTCACGAACTATTCATCGATACCAATAGTCAATGCATTGAGTGATCTCTTTCATCCACTTCAAGCACTAGCAGACCTCATGACCATTGAAGAACACTTTAAGTCCTTCAACAGAGTAGGTAAGGTTGTGTTTGTAGGTGATGGAGGTAGCAACGTCTGTCACTCACTAATGATTGCTTGTGCAAAGGTAGGTATAGACTACGTCATTGCTTGTCCAGAGGAATATAGACCATATCCATTTGTCCTAGAACTCGCTAGAGAAGAAGCCAAGGAGACAGGTGCTAGGATTGAGATTATATCGGACCCCTTTACTGCTGTTAAGGATGCTGATGTAATTTACACAGACGTATTTGTTAGTATGGGTCAAGAGTATGAGAGGAGCACTAGGCTAAGGGTGTTTCTACCCAAGTACCAAGTGAATAGGGAACTACTGAGAGCTATAGGACATGATAACTACGTGTTCATGCACTGTCTACCCGCTATGAGGGGTGAGGAGGTAACCGATGAGATCATTGAAGACAATGTTCATAGCTTAGTTTTTAAACAGGCAGAGAATAGATTGCACACCACGAAAGCAGTTCTACTATGGTTGGTAGGTGCTAAGTGATGTCGAAGATAATTTGGATACTCAAGGTATCGAAGAAACCTTCAAGTAAGGAGTACAGGCTTATGCTACGAGTTACTGGAATTGGCTTACTAGTCCTTGGTTTTTACACCTTCATAATAAGGTTGATAGCATCCCTCATACTGCTACCGTACTCACCACTAAGAGCAGGTTTAACTTCAACTACCGTTATCGTAATGCTAGTAGTACTAGCCATTCTCGTGAGTGTGCTATTCATGATTTTCTTTAGGAGGCGGAGATAATGTCCCAAAGACCTGTATCATTCATTTACGCAGTTAGAACGGTATCAGGACAGGAAATGAATGTAGCTCTCATCATGAGAGCTAGAGCTGAGGGACAGAAGTTACCAATTAGATCAATTGTCGTCATAGAGAACATCAGAGGTGTGGTCTTTGTTGAGACAACGTACCCATACTACGTAGATAGGTTGATCTATGGTATAAAGCATGTACGAGGTAGAGTACC
>CAZYGV010000025.1:0-11114 GCA_964647155.1 uncultured Thermoproteales archaeon
CCACACTTCGTACAAACCCATATTGTAACGGTATACCCCAATACCTCTGTCTCGATATCACCCAATCCCTCAAACTCATTAACCAGTTTCTGAACCTAGCAGATCCAGCCCATGGAGGAATCCAGTTAACCTTCGCTGCTTCTTCAAGAAATTTCTCCTTTAACTTTGTTATCTCTATAAACCACTGTTCGGTTGCACGATATATGAGCGGTGTCTTGCATCTCCAGCATACTGGGTATCTATGAACTATCTTACCTGCATGAAGTAGGTAACCCTTCTTATCTAGGTCAGAGATTATGACTGAATTAGCTTCTCTCACATATAGGTTAGCGTACTTACCTGCTTCACTGGTGAACCTACCTCTCGAATCTACGGGACATAGTACTGGAAGACCATATCTCTTTGCTACCTCGAAGTCTTCCTCACCATGACCAGGTGCTGTGTGCACACAACCTGTACCCTCTTCCATTGTTACAAACTCTCTAGACGTTACCACTATGTGTCTTATCTGTCTTTGGATTGGAATTTCATCAGCTAGAGGATGTTCATACTCAAGACCTTGTAAAGCTTCACCAGGAAATTCCTCTAATATCTCCACCTCACCTAGGCTACACTCCTTGATAACTTGCTCCAGCCTTGGCTTAGCTAGTATCAGGACTTCATCTGTCTTCTTAACCTTAATCTTGACATAGGTATGATCTGGATGTACCATGACAGCTACATTAGCTGGCAATGTCCATGGCGTTGTCGTCCAAATAACTATGTACTCACGTTCCCTACCCTTAACCGGGAACTTAACGTATATCGATGGATCCTCTAACTCCCTATACTCTGTGACCTCGTAATCTGCTAGAACTGTCTCACACCTAGGACACCAGTGAAGTACCTTGAGACCACGCTTCAGTAGACCTCTTTCATGTGCTTTCTTAATGAACCACCAAGCAGCTTCAATGTACTCATTCGTTAATGTTAAGTACGGTCTATCCCAATTAAGTGATACACCTAGGTCCTTGAAGTACCTAGTCATAGAGGAGGCGTTTGTAAGAGCTAACTTCCTACATTCCTCAATGAATTTATCAACACCAAGTTCCTCAATTTCCTTCTTCGACTTAAAGCCGAGCTTCTTCTCAACAGCAACCTCAATTGGTAAACCGTGACAGTCATAGCCAGGTACATCATGTACGTAGTAACCTCTCATTCTCTTGTACCTAACAACAACATCCTTCAGTATCTTATTCCAGCAAGTACCTATATGAGGAACATCTGAAGATGGATACGGCGGACCATCTAGAAAGTAGAATTTAGGTCTTCCCTTCAACCTTTCCCTCAACTTCTCGTATATCTTACTCTCGTCCCAGAACCTAAGTACTTCTTCCTCAAACTTCTTAGGTTCAAATACCTTCGGCAAAAGGCCTACAGTACCCATAGTGTCATCACCACTAAGGACAATGTACTTAGAGGTAGCTTCGGTACATTAGCTGGGTAGGAATCTTGTATCTCGTGTAAAGGTGCTCTTAGTAGTAGAAGCAAATCAATTATAGATCCCTCTCGTTAGGCTCTCAGTTCCCAAGTACTGACGAGGTATTTTTAGTTTTTGCTATTACTGTGTGCGTCAATCGATGATGAGGTGGTCCGGGGTATCTGATGGGTGATTGAATGGGGCCAGCTGAGAACTGTGCTGTTGTGTTCAGTGGCTTAGCAGAGGATTATCTCTGTCTGAGATGGATTGCTAGGTGTGGTTACTCCACCATTTACCTCATAATTCCCTTAAGGGCTTATTGCGACACTGTTCTTAAAAAAGTTGAGAAGCTAAGGCTGCAGACATTTATTGTTGACCTGAGTAACTACATAGTCGCTAAGAGCTGTCTTAAGTATCTGTACGAGAGATATAGTATTGGAGTTATTGCAGCAAGTGCTTCATGCCTCACAAACGTACTGGAGAGAGTCTGTAGGGAGTTAGGTATGGTATTGAGGGTACTTTCTACACCACGCTATATTTCATGGCTTAGGGCCGCTACATGTACTATGATGTGATCCTATATTGTTTACTACATCTATTTTTGTAAATCAGAGGGGTTGGGAAGTAGGAACAAGCTTTAAAGTATCCTAGTCATTGATTTTGCAGGTGAATAGAATGTCTAGAGTACCAATACCCTCAAGTGAACTACCTCTAAAACATTTAGCTAAAGCGGTTAACAATAGGGTGCTGGTTAAGTTAAAGGATGGTAGTGAGTACATTGGGGTACTAGAGCTATGTGATAGCTGTATGAATTTAGTGCTCACAGATGCATCAGAAATTAGAGAGGATACACAGCAACCAATAACGAAGTACGGTAGGATACTGATTAGAGGTAGCTTTATTCTATTCGTAGCTCTGGATGCAACTAAAGTATCACTACACTAGTAAAGTATACTCAATTGATTAACTGCGGTAATGTCTATCATAGCTCAAATATGAAAATAGTTAATAAGGGTGCCCACTAATGTGGGTTTGGTGAACATTCATGGCTAGAGAAAACATTGTCATTCAGGAACTCAAGCGCGAACCTACTGAGGAGCTAGCTGTTGAAGTTGTTGAAAGGAAGGGACTTGGGCATCCAGATTACATAGCAGATGCTATAGCTGAGGAAGTTAGTAGGAATCTGTGTAGGTATTACCTCGAAAAATATGGCGTCATACTTCATCACAATGTAGATAAGGTCTTAGTCGTTGGTGGTCAAGCAAACCCAAGGTTTGGTGGTGGTGAAGTACTTCAGCCAATCTACATAATTGTAGCTGGAAGGGCAACAGTTGAAGTTAGGACGGAGAAGGGTATTGAGAAAATACCAATTGGACCAATAGTCCTTGAGTCAGCTAAGAGCTGGATTAGAAACAACTTCAGGTTCTTAGATCCTGAAAGACACGTTATTGTTGACTATAAAATTGGTGGTGGTTCAGTAGATTTAGTTGGCTTATTTGAGTTAGGGAGAGGTAGAGTTCCTTTAGCAAACGATACTTCTGTTGGTGTAGCATTTGCACCACTAACAGAGACGGAGAGATTAGTTTTGGAAGTTGAGCGCTACCTAAATTCTTCTGAATTCAAGAAGAGGATGCCAGCAATAGGTGAGGACGTCAAGGTTCTCGGTATAAGGATAGGTAATAAGATTAGGTTGACTGTTGCAGCTGCATTCATAGCATCTCTAGTTAAGGACTTAGATGAGTACCTATCACTTAAGGAGGAACTTCGAGAGAGAATAGCTGATTTAGCAGTTAAACTAACTAACAAGGAGGTTGAGGTCCATGTTAATACAGCTGACTATCCTGAGAAGGGTATAGTGTACTTAACCGTGACAGGTACCTCAGCGGAACATGGTGATGATGGGGCAACTGGTAGAGGGAATAGAGTAAATGGTTTGATAACTCCCTGTAGACCTATGTCTATTGAAGCAGCAGCGGGAAAGAACCCAGTAAGTCATGTCGGTAAGATATACAATGCGTTAGCTCAGAGAATTGCCAGTCAAATAGTTGAGGAAGTAAAGGGTGTAAGAGAGGTGTACGTGATATTAGTTAGTCAGATAGGGAAGCCAATAGATACACCGCAATTGGCTTCAGTTCAGGTAATACCTGAGAAAGGTACTTCAGTAGAAAGAGTGAAGTACGATATCGAGAGTATAGTTGAGGGTGAGCTTCAGAGTGTGACAAAGCTAACTGAGGAATTCGTAGCTGGTAGAATCAGAATATTCTAACGCCTATAGCAATTCCTACTTAACACCACCTGTTAATTCCCATAATCTCCTCTGTCTATATTCCTTAATTATGTCAACAATTATGTCTCGTACATCACGTCTCTTCTCAAGTTCTCTCCTGTACTCATCTTGAACTCTCAGAAGTGATTCATACTCCACGAGGTATAGTTCGTGATCAAGTACTACATACCTCACTCTATTTAACGGTACTACCAATACATTATTCATCTTCATGAACTCTAATAACTTATCAATGGAGGTATCTTGCTCAATTACGATAGCAACAGCACCGCTAAATTCCTTCAACCTACTCAATACCTCTGGTACTACACTTACAGTCTTTACGAGGATAGCATACCTGCCTATAGCTGGTACTCTGCTCTCAATGACTTCAAGTGGTATGAGTGGAACATACCTTCCCTGAGTAATCATCTGCTTAAGTAACTCAACCAACTGCTTCCTCTCATCCTCAAGTCTTCTGACCTTGCTGATGTATTCCATTAATTGTTGTTCAAGCTTGCTAACTCTATTCATGTACTCACGTAGCTCTCTATCCCTATATGTTTCAGATCTTAATTTAGTCTCAAGCTCTTCAACTCTTACTCTAAGTTCATCCCTCTCTCTCCTAATTCTCTCTAATTCCTTCTCAAGTACACTCTTCTCCTCCTCAAGAACGCGAATCTTCTCATTCAGTACCTTAACTTGCTCCTCAAGCTGCTTAACTTTTCTCGAGATGGTAGTGTACTCAATCTTGATCTCCTCCTCTGTTCTCTGCTTCTGTGTCTGTTGAAATGCTCTGAGAATGGCATCCTTGACACAGTATCCTCTAATCACATTTACCTTAGCTTCATCTATCTTCACATCGAGACCTAAGTCTCTAATGAGAGCCTCAAGTTGAGAAAACTTACAACTGTACGTGTAGTAAGCTTTCAACGCAGCAGCCAGAGCATCTCTCTGGTGGGTATCTCTAACCCGTATACTGTAACCGATCTTCTTGAGGTACCTCTCAACAAGCTCCTGCTTTTCAGCAACCGTAAGTGATCTAGGTGGTGTAAAGAGAGGTACACCCAGAGTTGAGGAAAGCTTCTTCACATAATCAGGTGCAGGTGTTACATCGGTAGCTACTAGAACTGGCTTCCCAAGACTAGTCACTAACTTAATTAGATCTCTCCTATTTAACTCGCGAAAGCTATCTACGAAGAGTACATTACCGTTGAGATCTATGAGTGCTACACCAGTGACAATACCTGGATCAACACCAACTATCATAGGCTTCCTCGATACCTCATGTACTTCCCTCACCTTGAGACGCTCAGTAGCAAGTTCAGACTCTAGAACACGTTCAATTCTAATCTTGATATCAGTACCTGTAATCTGCTTAACCAATCCCTTCAGTGCTTCTCTCGGTGCATAGACGTAGAAGATAGCTGATTGAAGACCATACCTAGTCTTTCTGTAGAATAGATCGTAGTCCAGATTGTGTTCCTCCAGTACTTTCTTTATCTCTCTCACAGCGGTAAGGAGCTTTAAAGACATACTCCTCTGATACCTATTTTGACTCATTCCGCCAGGTCCTGGAACTCTTCTTCTAACGAGAACAATCTTCACTATTTCGCGAGTAAACAAGATTTCTGTACCAATTCCCTTACTAGCCAAAATAGCGAGTATCTCAGCTGTCTTAAGTGGCGTTAGTGGCCCACTGTAGTTTAGGTACTGTTTAGCTAATTCCTCAACACTAACCTCTCTATCCGGTGATACTCTAGTCACCTGTACAACCTTTATACTTAGAGGAGCTTTCTTCAGAAATCTTATCAAGTACTTACTCATCATTATCTCCGATGGGCTATCAACAGCTAAAATACTTGGCTTGAACTTCATGAGTATCAACGGTACTTCTTTAGCGCTGACATTCTCATAGGACTCAATAATCTCACCATTGACAGCAATAGCAATAGCGTAGTGAGTTCCTTCACTAGATGAACCAACGAAATCAATCCCAGCAACTACTAATTGGGACGAGGACACCGTATCTAACCTTGCATTACCTGTTTTATAATTTCCTCTACGTCAACTCTAAGATTATACTTACGTCTAAAGAATCTAACGATATTCTCAATATCTCTCCTCAGCAAGGACTCAGCTGATGGATGGATACTAGGTACCCACTGAGGCCAATCAATTATCACCGGCACCTCACGGTCATTCTCCACCGTTACGAGTACATTGAACTCACTTAGATCACCATGAACAACACCAGCCCTCACGTAGGCCAACTTGACATTCTCAATTATCTGATACATAACATCTTCAGGATCCTCGAGAGGAGGAACCTCAAATAGAGGAACACCCTCAATTTTCTCGGTAACAACGACATGCCTATTATGTGCTATTGGTCTAGGTGCCTTAACACCATGCTGGTGAACGAGGACAAGAGCTTCGTACTCTCTCTGAGCTGATAGCCTAGACATGTAGAGCCACGATATGTGTCTCCTATCACCGACATACGTCCTAACTCTTCTCGGATTTCTAAAGCTAACTCTACCAATTCTATGAAACTTAACAGCAACGACCTCTCCAGAAGGTGTGACACCTTCATAAATATCAGCTTCCTTACCAACACCAATAGGATCAGCACTAATCCTCTCAAGAACTCCTCTCTTAACGAGAGCTCTGAGAGCTAATGAGTCGTAGCCAAAGGTCGTTAGGACGTAACCTATGTACGGCCCCTTATTTCTCTGTATGAGGCCAAGTCTATGGAGCTTCCTTAATATCATGTCGAGCTTGTCATCAGTGAAGTTCGTTACCTTAGCAATGTATTCAAGAGGAACATACTCATGCCTAGCCATACCGTGCTCTATAGCTACAAGTACCTTGAAGTCTTCCTCATTTAACTGCTTAAGAGCTTCAACAACTTTCTTCGTTATCTCACCCTATTCCCACTACTGATTACAGAGATAGGAATTTATACCTCGCGAAGCACCTCATAAAGGGCACAATGCTTACTAACTCATTAATGAACTTTAGAATTGTCGAGAGCCTCAAGTCTGTACTTTCAATACCGGAAAATCAAGTGAAAGGTACATTACCTAAACGAGTGAAGTACATATTCGTTACAGGTGGCGTACTAAGCTCTGTAGGTAAGGGAATCGTCACGGCGTCCATTGGCAAAATACTTCAGGTCAGAGGATACGACGTTACAGCAATCAAAATAGATCCGTACCTAAATGTTGATGCAGGTACCATGAACCCCTTCATGCACGGTGAAGTCTTCGTGACGGAAGATGGTGGAGAGACAGATCTAGACCTAGGACACTACGAGAGATTTCTAGACAAGAACTTAACTAGATGGCACAATATAACGACAGGTCAAGTATACATGAAGGTTGTCTTAGATGAGAGATTAGGTAGGTACCTGGGTAAGTGCGTTCAGATAATACCACACATAACTGATGAGATCAAGAGAAGAATTAGGTTAATAGCAGCACAAACACTTGCTGATGTAGTATTGGTTGAGGTTGGTGGTACGGTAGGAGATATCGAGGGACTCCCATTTCTTGAAGCTATTAGACAGATGAGATTAGAGGAAGGTTACGAAAATACCCTCTTCGTACATGTAGCACTAGTACCGATATTAGATGTGACAGGTGAGCAGAAAACGAAACCACTGCAACATAGTGTTAATGAGTTGAGGAGAATAGGAATTCAACCAGACATCATCGTTGCAAGAAGTCCAAAACCTCTTGAAGATGAGGCTAGGAGAAAGATAGCACTCTTCAGCAACGTACCTCTAGAAGCTGTCTTCTGCTCCTACACGGTAGACACAGTGTACAGGGTACCACTCATACTTGATGAGCAAGGTCTTGGAGACTACATCTGTAAGAGATTAGGTCTAGAACCTAGGAAGCCTAAGTGGAATGAGTGGAGATCCTTTGTCGATAGACTAACTAATCCTAAATTCATGGTGAACATAGCCATGGTAGGTAAGTACACAAAACTCAAGGACTCCTACATCAGCATCGTAGAGGCGCTAAATCATGCAGGTGCAGCACTAGAAACGAAAGTTAATCTAGTATGGATTGAAGCAGAAGAGCTTGAGGACGAGAGGAAAGGAGAACAGATTGAGGAGAAGATCCTGTCATGTGATGGGGTAATGGTTCTACCCGGTTTCGGCGCTAGAGGAGCAGAGGGTAAGATAAGAGCAATTCAGATAGCTAGGGAAAATGACATACCCTTTCTGGGTATCTGCTTCGGAATGCAGTTAGCAGTTGTTGAATTTGCTAGAAATGTAGTTGGTCTCAAAGATGCTAACTCAACTGAGATAGATCCAAAGACATCACATCCAGTTGTTGACCTATTACCTGAGCAAAGAGATCTACAGTGGTATGGTGGAACAATGAGACTAGGTGCGCAAGCTACGGTGCTAGAACCAGGAACCATAGCGTACAAACTATATGGAAAGCCAGTAATATTTGAGAGACATAGACACAGGTATGAAGTCAATCCAGCGTACTGGGATGTACTTCAGAAATGTGGTCTAGTGTTCTCTGGCTGGAGCTACGACAGGAGGAGAGTGGAATTTATTGAACTACCTAATCATTACTTCTTCATAGCAACACAAGCACATCCAGAGTTCAAGAGTAGACCACTTAGACCAAGTCCACCATACCTAGGTTTTGTAAAGGCATGTTTGTACAAGAGCTTAGGTAAGCCAAGTCCATTTAGGTCTCAAAGAGGTAAGCAATGTAATGAATAGTTGGAAGTAAGTTATGACGAAGAAATCGACGATAAATTGTATTGACAACCTTGTGCTAGACTCTTCTACCTCTTCTTCCACCGGGTCTCCTAATAGTGTCGTGTGGTATTGGTGTTACATCCTCTATTCTACCGATTACTAATCCAGCTCTAGCTAGTGCTCTAATGGCTGCACTAGCACCTGGTCCTGGGATCTTTGGACCTGCACCACCAGGTGCTCTGACTTTGATGTGTACTGCATTTATTCCTCTCTGCATAGCTAGCTGTGCTGCTCTGTAGGCTGCTAACATAGCTGCGTAGGGACTAGGCTTCTCTCTATCGGCTTTGACAACCATGCCACCACTAACCCTAGCTACACATTCAGCACCTGTTAGGTCTGTGATAATTATTATGGTGTTGTTATAGCTTGAGTATATGTGTGCAACACCCCATCTGAGCTTCTTAGGTCTTGTAGATTTCTTCTCTTCAGTCTTAACCTCAAGCTTCTCGGCTTCAGAACTCATATCATCACCCCCTAATTTTAACTAGCACTAGCTTGAACTGCTTGCTCAAGTCTCTTCTTGTAGAAAGGTGAGGTTGGTGCATAGTCTATCAGTGGTTCTTCATCTCTTGTAACTAGATGACCAGGACAGTTTACTCTCCTACCACCAATAGCTATGTGACCGTGAACTATGAGTTGTCTTGCTTCGTGGATGCTTCTTGCTAAACCCTTCCTGTAGACTATGGTCTGTAGTCTCCTCTCAAGTACATCTCTGACAGTTAAGCTCAGTATGTCATCTATCGTAGCATTCTCGCTAGGTAGTAAACCAAGCTTGTAAAGTCTCCTAACTAGTTCTCTCTCACCCTTCTCTCTTTCCTCAGGTGGTAAAGCTAGTAGTTGCCTAGCTCTCGCTCTTATTCTCCTTAGAAACTCCTTTGCTATCCATAGCTCACGCTTATTTCTAAGACCATACTCACCAACGAGCCTAAGCTCCTCAATAAGTACATCCTTTCTCCATGGATGTCTCGGGCCACGCCACTTCTTTCTAGGTCTCTTCGGATCACCCATAGAAAATCACCACAGAGTTACTTCTTACCCTTAGTTACACCAATAGTGATACCTGTCCTACCTGTAGTCTTTGTTCTCTGACCTCTAACCTTGAGACCAAGCATATGCCTTATACCACGCCAACACTTGATCTTCTTCATTAACTCAATGTCATTTCTCACAGCAACTATGAGATCAGCACCAATTAAATGAAGATTCTTACCCGTAATGGGATCTCTTGGTCTATTTACAAACCATCCAGGAACTAGCTCGTGTAGTTTCCTAACAGCTTCATCAAGCTTCTTGATCTCAGCTTCTGAAAGGAAACCAAGTTTCATTAGTGGATCTATGCCGAGTACTCTGCATAGAGCGAATGCTGTATTCACTCCAATACCCTTAATATCTGCTAGTGCATAGGCTACTGCTTTGTGTCCATCTAGATCCTTATCGCCAATCCTCACTATTGGTCTAAACTCTGAGGTACTCATAGGTACTCACCAAGAGGTCATGATTAAGTGAAGTCTCAGCAATTTAAACTTAGCGTAAAAGCTCAAGAGTAGGTGTAGAGTAGGTACTTTAGCGTGAAGTTACGTTACATATTTGGTCCTGTAATTTCGAGGAGATTAGGACGCTCACTTGGTATACGTAATGTTCCTTACAAGGTCTGCACGTACTCATGCATATATTGTCAGGCAGGTCCAACAACAGTTAAGACAATACAACGAACACAGTTCTACGACCTTCGTGAGCTAATCAAGGAATTAAAGGACGTAGTGAAGTTTACTGAAGTTGATTACGTAACCTTCGTACCTAGTGGAGAACCAACACTAGACATTCAGCTGGGGAAAGCAGCTAAACTAGTTAAGGAATTTAGTAAGAAAATAGCTGTGTTAACCAATGCATCACTACTATGGTTAAGTGATGTTATTGAAGATCTCACGGTATTTGACTACATATCACTCAAGATAGATGCTGTGGATGAAAATCTATGGAAGAGAGTAAATAGACCACATGAATCCCTAGTCCTTAATCATGTACTGAATGGAGTTAAGGAATTTACCAAGAGATACGATGGCTTATTAACTACCGAAACAATGCTAGTACATGGAGTAAATGATACTGAGAACCACATAGAGGACCTAGCTAAGTTCATTAGAGGATTGAGGATAGACAAGGCATACATATCAATACCTGTAAGACCACCAGCAGAGAAATGGGTTAAACCACCAACAGAGGAAACTTTAGTTAAAGCATACTCAATCTTTGTGAAGTACCTTGGAGAGAAGAAAGTAGAGATACTGAGTAATCTAGAACCACCACCGAGCTATAGACCAAAGAACATAATCGATTACATCCTGAACACAGTAGCTACACACCCCCTTAAGCTAGACTACGTAATCGAGTTACTAAGTAGCTACTACAGCAATCCAGAAGAAAAACTAGAGGAGCTGATCAGAAGTGGTTACGTAGTTGTTATTGAGTACCTAGGACAGGAATTCGTTATCAGGAAAATTAAGTTTGGCGCCGGGGGTGGGATTTGAACCCACGCGGCCCATGCGGGCCACGGGCTCTCCAGGCCCGCGCCTTAGACCTGGCTCGGCCACCCCGGC
>CAZYGV010000026.1:0-10702 GCA_964647155.1 uncultured Thermoproteales archaeon
TGCTGTACTCTCTCCACAATTGGAGGAGGAAGAATAGAGCTAGATTACGTGAGTACAAATTAATGTTCACTGCACTAACCAGATCACCCACAGCTATTGCTGGTTTAGTGCTCTCGATGTCGTTTATCATACTCGGGATCGTAGGTCCCTACATAGCACCGTACAATCCCATTGAGATTAACTTCGAGAAGATGCATGAGCTTAGACTTCAACCACCTTCATGGGAACACCCATTTGGTACAGATGAGTTCGGTAGAGATCTATTTAGTAGAGTGCTGTGTGGTGCTAGGATATCCCTCATGGTGGCTATAGTTGTGTTGAGTATAGCTATTCCTCTAGGCATAGTACTGGGTCTCATAGCTGGTTACTTTGGTGGTGTAGTTGACGAGGTAATCATGAGGATAACTGATGTATTTCTATCGTTCCCAGGTCTCATACTGGCTATTGCCTTCAGTGCTGCATTTGGTGCAAGCATATGGTCTGCTATGGCTGCTATAGCGTTGGTCTGGTGGCCACCCTACGTTAGAGTTGTTCGTGGTCAAGTGTTACAGATTAAGGAATCTCTATTCGTAGAGGCTGCTAAAGCGCTTGGTCTTAGTCCACTGAAGATAATGTTCAAGCACATTCTTCCAAATGCTCTCACACCTGTCATAGTGCTAGCTACACTAGACTTCGGTAGTGTGATACTGGTAGCTGCAGCACTTTCATTCATTGGTTTAGGTGCTCAACCACCAACTCCTGAGTGGGGTAGGTTAGTTGCTGATGGTAGAGCTTACTTCCCTGAGAAGTGGTGGTATGTGTTCTTCCCTGGTTTAGCCATATTCCTTACAGCACTTGGTTGGAATCTTCTTGGTGATGCACTTCGTGATATACTTGATCCTCGTTATAGGAGGAGGCTAGAGTTCAAGGAGAGGAGGGGTAGGTAGTGAGTGGTGAGGTTCTCTTAAGAGTTGAAAATCTACGAGTCTACTTCTATACCTATGCTGGTATAGTAAAGGCCGTTGACAATATCGATCTAGAGATATATCGTGGTGAGAGTTTTGCTCTTGTTGGTGAGACTGGCTGTGGTAAATCTACAGTAGCTAGAGCGATTCTCAGGTTAGTACCACCACCTGGTAGAATTGTGTCTGGTAGAGTCTTCTTTGAGGGAAAGGACCTGCTTTCACTTCCTGAGAAGGAATTGAGAGCTATTAGAGGAGCTGACATAGCATACATCTGTCAGGATCCTAGTAGTTCTCTCGATCCTCTGTACACATGTGGTTACCAAATTTCTGAGACCATAGTATCACACCAGGGTGTTGTTAGGTGGAAAGATGCTTGGATGTACGCATTGAAACTATTGAAGCAGGTAGCTATTCCAGAGGCAGAAAAGAGAATTAGGAACTATCCTCATGAGCTATCTGGTGGTATGAAGCAAAGAGTCGTTATCTCCATGTCCATAGCTAATAGACCTAAGCTACTCATAGCCGATGAACCAACAACAGCTCTTGACGTAACAATACAGGCTCAGATCATGGATCTCATAATGGAGCTAAAGAAGCTATACAACACAACACTACTGCTTATAACTCATAACCTAGGTCTAGTAGCTGAGTATTGCGATAGAGTTGCAGTCATGTACCTTGGTAAAATAGTTGAGGTAGCTGATGTATATACACTCTTTGAGAGACCTCTACACCCATACACTCAGGGTCTACTTAAGGCAATACCTAATCCACTAAAGAAGGTAGAGCGACTATACTCAATACCTGGTATGATACCTAGTCCAGTGAATTTACCTCCAGGCTGTAGATTCAGACCTAGATGTCAATTTGCGAGAGATATCTGCGCAAGGGAGGAGCCACCAATGATCGAGGTTGAACCTGGTCATTACGTCTCATGCTGGATGTATGCTGAGAGGTGATGTCTATGGATCCAATGATCGTTGTTGATAATCTCAGAAAGTGGTTCCCTGTAAAGAAGCTCTTCTTCACGAAAGGTTGGGTCAGAGCTGTTGATGGAGTATCCTTCACAATACATGAAGGGGAGACTTTTGGTCTAGTTGGTGAATCGGGTTGTGGTAAGTCAACTCTAGGTAGGTTAATTGTTAGGTTACTTGAACCAACAAGTGGTACTGTGTACTTCGAGGGTAAGGATGTATTTAAGTTGAAGGGTAGAGAGTTAAAGGAGTTTAGAAGGAAGGTACAGATAGTATTTCAAGACCCCTATAGCTCACTTAACCCCAGGATGATGGTCTTCGATATAATTGCTGAAGCTATCAAGGCTACACAGCAAGAGGTTCCCGAGGACTTGGAAGACTATGTTGCTTCTATTCTCGAGAAGGTAGGTCTCTCTAAAGAACACCTCTATAGATATCCACATGAGTTCAGTGGTGGTCAGAGACAAAGAATTGCAATAGCTAGGGTCCTTGCTGTAAGACCTAAGTTCGTAGTCCTAGATGAACCAACATCATCACTAGACGTCTCAGTACAGGCACAGATACTCAACATGTTGAAGGATCTACAGAAGGAACATAACTTCACATACCTCTTCATATCTCACGACCTAGCTGTCGTCAAGTACATGAGTCATAGAATAGCTGTCATGTACTTAGGTAAGATTGTTGAGATAGCTCCATCAGATGAAATCTTCGAAGCACCACTACACCCCTATACTCAAGTTCTCCTCTCATCAATACCCATACCAGACCCTAAGATAGCTAGGTCAAGAATGAAGCTAAGACCTAAAGGTGAACCACCAAGTCCAATAAATCCACCACCTGGATGTAGATTTCACCCAAGATGCCCACAAGCAAGCTCCATCTGTACAAGAAAGGAACCACCACTCACAGAGATAGAACGTGACCATTACGTAGCGTGTTGGCTCTATGTTAAGAGATGATTGATTACTGTCATTCATTTTTCTGAGTACCGAATTATGAGTAGTAGGAATAAAGTTATATAGGGTCTCTACTCCTAGTGTTTAGGTGATTACCATTGATGTTAAGGGCAGAGTGAAGGTAGTAATTTCAGGTTTCGGTACAGTGGGTAGAGCACTTACCAAGTTATTGATCGATAAGGGTTTTGATCTAGTTAAGAGAGCTACCAGTGCAGAGGTATCTATTGTTGGTGTAGTTGATTCTAAGGGAGCAGTAATCAAGGAAAGCGGATTTACCTGTAATGAGCTATTTGAGCTTCTCAAGCTACCTAGAGGTACAGTGTCTACGTACCATACATATGGTAGACCCGGAGCTACGACAATAGACGTTATAGATCTGGTTCAGCCTGATATACTCATTGAGGTTACACCAGCAAACTACGTAACTGGTAATCCAGCTCTAAAACATATAGAAGTTGCTCTATGTAGAGGAATTCATGTAGTTACCTCGAATAAAGCTCCATTAGCATTGAAGTTCAGTTACCTAATTAACTTAGCTAAGAGGCACAGTTCCTTAATCAGGTACTCTGCTACTGTCATGGCTGGTACACCGGTACTCGATTTACTGGGTCATACTCTATGGGTTCAGAGTATTAAGTCAATTAAGGGCATACTCAATGGTACTACCAACTACATTTTGACCTCGATGTTCATTGAGAGGAGGAGCTTTGAGGAAGCTCTTAAGATTGCACAGGAGAGGGGTTTTGCAGAAGCCGATCCATCTCTTGATGTAGATGGTTGGGATCCCGCAGCTAAGTTAGTGATCTTAGTCAATACTCTCCTCGGTACAGACTATAGGATTCATGATGTTGAGAGAATCAGTTTGAGAGAAGTCAGCAAGCTAGATGTTGAGGAGCTTAGGAGTAAAAGTAAAGTTGTGAAGTATTTAGCAAGTGCTGTACTTGAGGGAGAGGAGGTTAAGGAGCTGTGTGTTAAGCCTTCTCTTGTGTCTTGTGATGATATACTAGCTAGCGTTAATTGGGAGTACAATGCTGTGTTGATTGAGACTGGTATTGGTAATAGAGTCTTCCTAAGGGGTATTGGTGCTGGTGGTTTACCCACAGCATCTACCATACTGAGCGATTTGGTTCAGGTACTCCTAGGGAATTGGTATCCCTGTCTTGGGGGTGTGTGATGAGTGGGTATCCTAGTTGTTAAGGTTGGTGGTTCTCCATTGAGGTCTCCTAGTGATTACTGTAGGGTTGCTGAATCCATTAAGAGATTGTATGAATGTGGGTACAGGTTAATCGTTGTTGTATCAGCTATGAAGGGTAGTACTGATGAGCTTCTCAAGTTATCTCATGAGGTTAGTTGTGGTAGTCCAGATACTGAACTGCTTGATGAAGTACTTAGCTTTGGTGAGAGATTGAGTGCTAGACTGCTTGCTCTTGCTCTTAAATCTAGAGGTGTACCTACAGTGATACTGGATCCATCTGATGTCAGTACGTGGCCTATAGTGACTACTCGTGAACATCTTAGAGCAAAGCCCATTCTCAAGGTAACTGTATCCAAAGTTAGAGAGGTACTTCCTAAACTCTTGGAGAGAGGAGTCGTTATAGTACCAGGATTCATCGGTGTGAGCTACGATGACTTCAAGGTAACGACATTAGGGAGAAATACATCAGATGTAACTGCTGCACTCATAGCATATGCATTAGGAGCTGAGTACTTGGTGCTTACTAAGGATGGTGAGATACATGTACATAACGTAGGTGATAGTATTGGTCTCGAAAAGGTACCTGTAGAGTACCTTAAGGTGATGGTTAACTATGGTTCAAGAGTTGTACACCCAGCTACCTTAGACTACGTATCTTCTGGAACAAAGTTCATTGTAACATCACCAGAAAAACTACCTGAGCTTAGAGGTAGCTACGTAGAAGTTCATGAGAGACCAAGAGTACTAACGTACAGTAACCTAAGCCTACTACTCTGTATTGGAGTTCTCGATATTCACTCACTTCTAGCTACAATACTGAAAGAAGCTAGAGACATAGTAGATATCATTCTAGAGCATGAATCGGTAGTCACCTTACTGAGATGTAGTCCGAGTAAGGAGTTAGTTAATGAGATTCTGAGTAGAGGCTTGGCTAAGCTCCTTAGAGTTATCGAAAATTGTTCACTGATAATAGTCAGCAATCTAACGTACTGTAAGGTATGCTCACTTCTTGAGAAGATTCGAGATCTACTCTATGAAGGTAAAATATACCATGTATCTACAACTAGATTTAGCTTGAAGTTAGTGACAAGTGATACGTACATGCAGGATGTACTCAGTATTGTGAAGGAGGTGATGGAATGAGTAAACTCAAGGTAGGTGTCCTAGGTGCTACAGGTCTCGTAGGTCAGCTAATGGTATACTACCTATCTAGACATCCATGGTTTGAGGTCGTGTACCTAGGTGCATCAAAGGCATCAGCTGGAAGAAAGCTTCGTGAAGTAATACAGGAGAAGTACGCACCAAAACCAATACCTGATGAGGTGAGTGACCTAACAGTCGAGGAAATAGTACCCGAGAAGATACCTAAGGAACTGGATATAGTATTCTCTGCATTACCACCAAATGTAGCTAAGGATATAGAGATAGAGCTAGTTAAGAGGGGGTTCACCGTAGTATCTAATGCAAGTCCCTATAGGCTTGACCCAGACATACCACTAATAAATCCTGAAGTTAATCTCGATCACCTGGAATTGCTAAAGCTACAGGAGAGGAATAGAGGTTGGAGAGGTAAATTAGTGAAGAACCCCAATTGCACAGCGGCAATACTAACCCTAGCACTCAAACCAATACTAGATCACTTTGGTATTAAGAGGGTCATAGTCGCAACGATGCAATCAGTTTCAGGTGCTGGATACCCTGGAGTACCTAGTCTAGACATAATAGACAACATAGTACCATACATACCGAATGAGGAGGAAAAGGTAGAGAATGAGAGTAGGAAGATACTTGGTAAGCTAGCTGGTGGAGGTATTGAGTGGGCTAACATAAGGATTTCAGCAACCTGTACTCGCGTTCCTGTTCTTGAAGGTCATCTAGAGACAGTATTTGTTGAAACTGAGAAAGATTGTTCTATTGAAGAGGTAACTAAGGTACTTAAGGAATTTCGTGGACCTCCACAAGAGATGAAGTTACCAACAGCTCCTGAAAAACCCATAGTTGTAAGGTATGAGGTGAACAGACCACAACCAAGACTAGATAGGTGGATCTATGAGGGTATGGCAGTCGTTGTTGGACGAATTAGGAAAGAAAACGCTTTTGAAAAAGGGGTAAAATTCGTACTACTTGGTCATAACCTGGCTAGGGGGGCTGCTGGGATAGCAATTCTCATAGCTGAAGCAATGGTTAAGCTAGGTTACATCTAGTGGCTATTCCTTCAGTTCTTCCTCAGTTCTCCTCCTCTTTACAGCTCTGTCAAATAGAATCCAGTTCCTATACCATTCCTCATTCTCCTTTCTCAAAAGCTCCAGAATCCACTTAGTTAGTTCCTTCGCAGTTACGGTATCTCTACCTGACTCAAGTAACCTACCCTCAATAATCTTAGCTATCTTCCTAGCAACATCAGCAGGAGCACCGGCCTTGAGGCAACTTACAACAATTTTCTCGGGTATAAATTCCTCCTCACGACCATCCCTCTTAACTACCTTAATCCTCATCCTCTCCCTCGATCAATTGATAAGTAGCTAGTAGGTTATATGTTTTAGGTCAACCTATAGACAAGTCACTAAGCTACGTAACTTAGAATTAAAGTGAGAGGGACAGAGGTAGGGGTAATTTAGGTCCTTAATTTCCTAATTGCTTCCTCAGCAGCGTTAACTATGTGGTATGCTATTGGTGATGGTGTGAGCTTTGGATGTGTTCCGAACTGTAGATCAAGTAAGTTATCAGCAGTAGCCTTGTCCTGTATAGCTAGCGCCAGTAGGTTAATCAACTCCCCTACCTCCTTGCCACCTGCTACTTCTGCGCCTATTATTTGACCACTTTTCTTCAGGAGGAGTAACTTCATAGTTATCTTCTTAGCATCAGGTATAGCACCCGGATGTCTATTAACTGTAGTGTATGTCACAGCTACGTAATCTATACCTTCCTCCTTAGCTTTCCTCTCGGTATAGCCAGCAGCACCTAGACATAGTTCACCAACTTGAGTACTACAGACAAAGACTACACCTGGCATTCTACGAGCTTTAGTTAATCCGAGTATGTTGCTCGCTACAATTCTACCCTCCATAGCTGCTATGGACGCTAACATAGCTATCATTGGCTTACCTGTGAGGAAATCTCTCTTAATGCTACAATCACCGACAGCAAATATGTTCGGATCACTAGTTCTCAGGTATTCGTCAACATCTATAGCGCCTAACTCATGAATCTTAAGACCACACTTCTGAGCTATATCAATATTTGGTTTAGTACCCACCGAAATAATGACTAGATCACAGGGTATCTCCTTACCATCCTCAAGAACAACAGCCTTAACTCTTCTATCTCCTTTCAATTCCTTAACTCTAGCACCTGTTATGATATTTACTCCACGTTTCTTCAACTCCTCCTCAGCTAATACAGCAAACTCCTCATCGAAGTTCAGTAGGAGACAATGTGGTAGCAACTCAATAATAGTGACCTCCTTACCCATAGCAGCTATGTCATCAGCAAATTCAACACCAACAAAACCACCGCCGATGATAACGATTTTACTGGCTTCCTCAATAGCTTCTCTCAACTTCTTTAGATAATTATAGCTCTTATATACGTAAAATACACCATCGAGTTCAGCACCTGGTACCTTAAGCACCTTAGGTACTGAACCAGTAGCTAGTATCAACTTACCATACTCAATTTCACGTCCGCTTTTCAGTTTGACTCTCTTGCTACTCCTATCAATGTCAGTGACCTCATCAATCAATATCTCAACACCAGCTTTCTTCAATGGATCATCAGGTAGAAGGTTCTTGTCAACAGTACCAAGTGTAGCAAGGATATATGGTGAACCACAAGGAACAATAGCTTTCTCATCCCTTCTAATCAGTAGAACACTCATCTCGGGGTATAGCCTCTTAATCACTAGAGCACTTGTATAGCCACCAGGCCCACCGCCAACCACCACAACATCAACTCTCATGGAGACTCACCAACTGAAGGGAGGGGTATAGATGCTAATATCAGTTATACTTACTCTAATTCCAAATTCTCGACCAAACTCCATGTACAATTAAGTTAGAATCAGCATTGACTACAGGTACATTACTAGAGCGAAGCGAGAACTAACCTATATCAACATTGGGATTACTGCAGGATTAATGTGTATGATTTTCCAAGCTTAATAACCCTCTATGAATTATACTCACACTAATTTCAAAGTTTAAAGATCTATGAAGTGAATACTATGTGGAAATTGATATATCGTGTCATTCCATACCTACCCTAGGGATCTATATGAGTGAGAAGGGGTTTAAGAAGATAGCAATAGTCCTAAGTACAGATGAGCACCCAAGTCCCTTTGATATACTGTTCATGTATGACATCGGTGTCGATGCAGTCCTCTACTATGGAAATGTGAATACACTAGACAAGGCTAAGTCACTGATTCTCGATGCTATGTTCCCAAGAGGACCTGAAGGTGTTAAGCATACACTACTATTCCTAGGTGGTAGAAATATGGACTTAGTCGAACAGATGTTTGAACTAGCTAAGAAGACTATGTTTGAGCCATTTGTAATGAGTGTTATTGCTGATCCAGCTGGTGCATACACGACAGCTGCTGCGCTAGTGGCTAAGGTTGAGCATGGTTTGAAGACTAAGTTCAACATGGGTATTGAGGGTCTAAAGGTCGTTGTAGTTGGTGGTGCTGGTAGGGTTGGTACTGTAGCATGTAGGTTACTAGCTAAGGAAGGAGCCAGTGTAGTGATAGCCGATGTACTTAAGGATGTAGCTAGGAAGAGAGCTGAAGAAATAAATAAGATGGTTGGAGCTGAGAGGGTAAAGGTTGCTGAGGAATACCCAGAAAAGCTTGCAGACATATGTAAGGATGCTGATGTAATACTGACAACAGGACCACCGGGACTACAGCTAGTACCTAAGGATGTCGTGAAGAAAGCTGAGAAGTGTAAGGTGTTAGCTGATGTGAATGCAGTTCCACCACTAGGTATTGAAGGTATTAAACCATCTTGGGACTGTAAGGAGTACCCTGAGAAACCTGGAACCTATGTCTATGGTGCACTAGCTATAGGCAAGTTGAGAAATGAGGTCGAAAAGGAGCTAATAGTGAGAGCACTCATAAAGGGCGAGAGAGGCTTCTATGGCTACGACGAGGCATTTAAGATAGCAAAGCAGCTAGTTGGACTAGCCTAAAAGTTAAGCTTTCATTCAACCTCTAATTCCTTTCAATTCAATCCAAGATAACTACAGAACCAAGTGCAGTAAGTAGTGTTATCAAATTGGATAGTATTCCACCAAGTATTAAGGCCGGTACTTCTTTCTTCTTTTCAAATCCAAGTACATAGCTAGCGATAGATCCAGTCCAAACACCTGAACCCGGAATAGGTAAAGCAACAAATACTACAAGTCCAATGAATCCATACCTATCTACGTAGGGTTTTACTCTTCTCCTAACACGGTCTAAGTAGTTAAAGTACATCGATGCTATGGATTTGAGTGAGGATTTCTTACCTAGCTTCCTAATGAGTTGGTCTATGTACTCTATCAACCTGGGTACGAGAAGGGAGAGAATTACGATACCTAGACTAGCTATCGTGAAGGATAGTAGTGGATGTAATCCCATAGCAATCCCAATCACTAGTGCATACCTACCTTCGAAGCTAGGTACTAGAGACAGCAGCAACACAGTAAGTATTGACGTGAGTAAGCTGAGATTTGAGAACATGATGTTTCACATGCTTTAGTTATAAACCCTGTATATCAGTTCTACCAAACTACTAACTTAATTTACCTGTATTCCCAAGGTATTCGAGTGGTGAGTCTCTTGAGAGCAGCTACAGGAATAAGTTTACTCGATAATATTCTTGAAGGTGGCTTACCTAGACCTGCTGTTGTGATGATTAGTGGTGACGTAGGTGTTGGTAAGAACTTACTTGCACAGCAAATACTGTGGTATGGTTTGATATCTGGTGAGAAGTGCATCTATGTGACTATTGATATGTTTCCTGAAGATGTTCTCGAGAGTATGGAGAGATTTGGTTGGAAGGTTAGGGAGTACTTTGAACGTGAGCACCTGATATTCGTTGACTGCTTTTCTCCTAGGGTAGGTCACGAAAGTAAGGCTCAATATGTCGTAGAAAACCCATTTAATGTAGATGAGTTGCTAGAGACATTATCGCTAGCTCAAGCTGAGGTTTATAGTGATGGTTCCTATGGTCGATTAGTGCTGTCACATCTCTCTACACTACTCTTTACAATGGATCGAGAACGAATATACCATCTAATGGCTAAGCTACATGCTGAAGCTAGGAAGTACAATGCTATTTACCTCTTAGTCTATACTGAGGGAGTCTTGGATGAGAATACTGAGGTATTTCTAAGGCAATTACCTGACGTAGTTATTAGGTTGAAGAGATTTTGGAGGAAGGGTAGAGCGTATAGAGTTATGTGGATTGAGAAATGTGTTAAGACGGTGTATTCAAAGGATAGGTATGTGTACAGACAAACAGACCGAGGATTTGTGATAGAGGGTGTTCTAGAGTATCCAACCTAGTACTGTTACGCTACTTGTTTCTCCTCTTCTCTCTACTCTCCTAGGTACTTGAGGTGTTGGCATGGGGTACGGTATGTACTCGA
>CAZYGV010000027.1:0-10681 GCA_964647155.1 uncultured Thermoproteales archaeon
GTTAGAGTACCTTGCCCTAAGTGCGGTAGGAGAGTACTGTACTATGTTGACACAATAGAAGTACCAATCAAACCAGGTAAAGTGGTTAGAGAGAGGAGTCACTAAGCTAACTCTGCTAGGTGAAGGGAGAGCTTAATTACCTAAAGGTGTGCAGTCGGTTAATTTGAAACAGAATTGAGAGAAGAAAAAGTGGGTTAGGGTTAAGGTTAAGTTATGTACTATTTCTTCCTCTCTTCCTTCCTCTCACTATTTCCATTCATAGCTACGTTCTCTAGTAGAGCAACTCTAAATGCTTCAATTGCTGATATTCCTCTCCCTCTACCTCTCGTATGGGATATTGCTGTTAGAATTAGTTCTCTAGCTCTATCAGGTGCTGACTTAGCTAGGTACCAGATCATCATAGAGGCATCTACGTAGTACCTAAGTACTCTCGAGACTTTCCTCTTAGATACCCACCTATCTACTTCAGCCTTTATTATACCAGCCTTAACTAGCTTCTTACAAAAATGCGCAGCCCTCAGTATATTCCTTTGTGTTTTCTCTAGATCCGTGTAATTTAAGAGAGATTTTGCTCTGAAAGATACCTTCGCCCCTCTAGCATCTCGTATTATACCAATCAATGCTTGAGCTAGTTCTTGCTCTATCTTATATCTCCCCAACTTATCATCCTCCACCAAGAACCAACCCTATATTTTTAGAGAGAGGAGGACGAATCACACCATATTCAGTAATTATAGCGGAAACATATTTGGGCGGAGTTATATCGAATGCAGGATTCAACACACCTACCTCATCTAGAGTCACCTTCATTCCCATTACGTACTTGACCTCATACTCACTACGCTCCTCAATAATTACATCGTTGACTTTACTCTTCAAGTCAAATGATGACTTAGGAGCAGCTACGTAGAATGGTACACCATGTTCGTGAGCTAACACAGCTATTGTATATGTACCGATCTTGTTAATTACATGACCATCCTTGAGAACCCTATCAGCACCAACCACTACGCAGTCTACGAGACCTCTATACATCACGTACCCAACCATGTTATCCGTTATCAGTGTTGTCGGGATACCCTCCTTAACTAACTCGTACACTGTTAACCTAGCTCCCTGAAGTACAGGTCTAGTTTCAGTAGCTATTACCTTAATGTTCTTACCCTGTCTATATGCTAACTTGATGATGCCTAATGCTGTACCAAGTCCTGTACCAGTAGCTAAACCACCAGCATTACAGTGCGTCAATACGGTATCACCATCATGTAGTAACTCAGCACCGAACTTACTCATCTCTAGCTCAGCCCTAAATTCCTCCTCGTGAATTGCCTTAGCTTCCTCCTCTAGATCAGTAACCACTTCACGTAAGTCAGATGTTTCAGAAATACTGTTCTGTAATCTAGTTAACATCCTATCAAGAGCCCAGAAGAGATTTACTGCTGTAGGTCTTGTACTTCTCAATCTATCGCACACTTTCCTCACTTCAGTAACTAGCTCATTTACTTTAGAGCATTTACCTAGAGCATTCTTAGCGCCTAGAACCACTGCATAAGCAGCAGCAATACCTATAGCTGGTGCTCCACGCACCTGCATTGTCTCAATGGCTTTTGCTACGGTCTCGTGATCACGAGCAACGATGTACTCCTCAACATGCGGTAGCTTTGTCTGGTCAAGTATCAGTAGCTCTGAACCATGCCAAATCAGTGGCTTAATCCTTGGCTCGTAGCTTACTTCCATGGTATCGACCTACATCGTTGTGACGTAGGTCTCTCACCTTGTTGTAAATGATAATACGAGAAAAGCATATTAATTTTTCCGCCGTTACACTGCAACAGCACTAGTTCTGAGGCGCAACGTTATGGTTAAGGAGGTCATGCTTAGAGTTGCTGAAGCTCGAACACGTGATGTTGGTAGGTGTATAGTTAGAATTGATCGTAGGGCAATGGAGGAGCTAGGTGTTGAGGCTGGAGATTTCGTCGAGATTGTTGGTAAGAAGGTTGCTTATGCACAGGTTTGGCCCGCCTATCCCGAAGATGAAGGAAAGAACATCATTAGAATGGATGGACTCCTTAGGCAGAATGCTGGTGTCAGTATAGGTGATGTTGTTAAGGTTAGAAAAGCTGAGCTAAAGCCAGCTACGCGCGTTGTACTTGCACCAACGGAAGCCATTAGGCTTGATCCAGCATTTGCTGAGTACATCAAGAGACATTACCTAATGGGTAAACCAGTTGCTAGAGGTAACGCAATTGAGGTCCCACTCTATGGTGGTGCTGGCTTGAGGTTCATAGTCACTAACGTAACTCCAGGCCCAGCAGCATACGTAGCACCTGAAACCACAATAGCTATCTCAGAGAAACCTGTTGCTCCTGAAGCAATAGGTATACCAAGGGTAACGTATGAAGACATTGGCGATCTTGAAGAGGCTAAGCAAAGGATTAGAGAAATCGTTGAGTTACCTCTAAAGCATCCTGAGCTATTTAAGCACCTAGGTATTGAGCCACCTAAGGGAGTACTTCTCTACGGTCCACCTGGTTGTGGTAAGACTCTTCTTGCTAAGGCTGTTGCTAATGAAGCTGGTGCATACTTCATAGCAATCAACGGACCAGAAATCATGAGCAAATACTATGGTGAGTCAGAAGCTAGGTTAAGAGAGATCTTTGAGGAGGCTAAGAGAAATGCACCGGCGATAATATTCATTGATGAGATAGATGCTATTGCACCGAAGAGAGAAGAGGTTACAGGTGAGGTTGAGAAGAGAGTTGTATCACAGTTGCTGACATTAATGGATGGACTTCAGGAGAGAGGACAGGTAATAGTTATAGCTGCTACGAATAGACCAGACGCACTTGACCCTGCATTGAGAAGACCTGGTAGATTCGATAGAGAGATCTACATTGGTATGCCAGATAGGAGAGCTAGGAAGGAAATACTTATGGTACATACAAGAAACATGCCACTAGCTGAAGATGTTAACCTGGATGAAATAGCTGAGATCACTCACGGATTTACAGGTGCAGACCTAGCTGCACTCTGTAGAGAAGCAGCGATGTGTGCTCTGAGGAGAGCTATGGCGCAGGGCTGGATTGATCCAGATAAACCTATTCCACCTGAGGTTTTGGAAAAGATTAAGGTTACGAGAGTAGATTTCATGGAGGCGCTCAAGTATGTACACCCATCAGTTCTACGTGAAGTGCTGATTGAGGTACCTGAGGTGCGTTGGGATGACATAGGTGGATTGGAGAATGTGAAACAGGAGCTTAGGGAGATGGTTGAGTGGCCTCTTAAGTACCCAAAGATGTTTGAGGAACTCGGTATTGAGCCACCTAAGGGAATTCTACTCTTTGGTCCACCAGGAACAGGTAAGACGTTGTTAGCTAAGGCTGTTGCTACTGAGTCAGGAGCAAACTTCATTGCTGTTAGAGGACCCGAGATACTGAGTAAGTGGGTTGGTGAATCAGAGAAAGCTATCCGTGAAATATTTAAGAAGGCTAAAATGGCTGCACCATGCGTTATATTCTTTGATGAGATTGATGCAATAGCACCAATGAGAGGTTACAGACATGATAGTGGTGTAACTGACAGAATTGTGAACCAGTTACTAGCTGAAATGGATGGTATTGAAAGATTGAGGAATGTGGTCGTAATTGCTGCTACGAATAGACCAGATATATTGGATCCAGCACTTCTTAGACCTGGACGATTTGACAGACTAATCTACGTACCACCACCGGATGAGAAAGCAAGGCTAGAGATATTCAAGGTACATACGAGAAAGATGCCACTAGCAGATGACGTTAATCTCGAGGAGCTAGCTAGGAGAACAGAGTACTATACAGGTGCAGACATAGCTGCTGTCTGTAGGGAAGCCGCTATGATGGCTTTAAGAGAGAGCATCAAGGAAGGTCTAACGAAGCCTAAGAAGGTATCTATGAGACACTTCGAAGAAGCATTAAAGAGGGTGCCACCAAGCCTTTCACCTGAGGACATTAGAATGTATGAGGAGATAGCCCGTAAACTTAAGAGATTGACAGCTAGAGGATGATAGATAGAGTTAGCTCGGATCTACATACTTCTCTTCATCTCATTACAGCATTTGGTTAAGGAGAATCTTGGAAGCTTAGTAACGTCATATTAAGACGCTTTATGAGTACGCACCCAAGTACTGGTACTTCTTAGTGGGTACTTCGCTAATTAATAAGTTGATTAAAGTTGATTATACGGTATTGTTGATGAACGAATTAGAAATAAGTCAGGTAACTGAATTCATGTTTGAGGAGACCTTGTATGAGTGAGGAGATTCCTCTAAAACCAGTGACAAGACAGGACATACATAAGCTGGAGGTAGCATTGCTGATAGCGACTCTCTTTAGACCGGAGGTTCTTGATCTCATTAGAGATCCTAGTGAAAGAGTTACATGGCTCGACTCGCTAGCTGTCGCAGCAGCCGCACTAGCTAGACATAAGGCAGGTATGTCAACCAGTGAGATTGCTGATGAGCTAGGTAGGTCAGAAGGTACAATTAGGAATCACTTAGCTGGTAAGACCAAGGCTGGTAAACTGGTACTGGAGACCTATGAGAAGTTTGTTAGAGAGGGTGTAAAAATACCACTACCTGAAGAGATTGTTGGTGCTGCAGCACCTGGTGAAGTAACTAGACTGAAGGAGGAGAATGAACGTCTCAGGAAGGAGAATGAAGAATTGAAGAGAAAGCTTGAGGAGTTAACTAAGGAAAATGAGGAGTTGAAGAAGGTTATTGAGCAGATAAAGAGTCTTATTGGAAAAGCCTAAGGTAATTTTCTCTTGGTCTTCCATACTCATCCAATCTAAACTCCCTATAGTACGTTTTCAGAAGTACCTGATACTCATCCCTCTTAAGCACTTTACCTCTAAAAGGTCCTTTACTCACCTCCTCCTCAAATACTCTAAGTGGTGGGTAGTCAAATTCAGGATTCCATTCAGGTACCTCTCTCAAGAAGTATCTTCTCAACATTACCTCTACTCTAATTCCTGTAGCAAGTAGATCATTACTTGGGATCTCTAGTCCTGTTACATACTTCAGTACTTCACTATACTCATCGAGACCTAGCTTGAGTAGAGCAGGTACTAGCGGACATGATGATAGGCATTTAAGCACATTTACTGTAGTTCTAGCACTGACTACATCACTTACCGTTATTTCATGAAATCTTTTCTGTAGCAGTAGGTAGAGTGCCTCTCTATAGTCAGAGTACGTGGGTGATGTCGATAGTAGGAGTGCTATCTCTGGTACTATCCTCATCTCCAGTGCAGGTAATTCCATACCCTTCACCGTCATGGCTATGGACTTAGCGTAATCACCGAGTTTCTGAGCTGTATAATCAACCCCATGTGCTAGATACTCACCAATGTCTCTTTTCTCACAAATGAGTTCAAGTAACTTAGCTACTGCATCTGCTCTACCAAACTTAATAGCTACACCTCCAGTATGTACTCTCCTAATGATGCCATACTCATAGCACATCATCGTGAAACCAGCGATATTACCTAGAGTAGTGATATCGATTCCATACTCAGTACAGAGCTTAGCTATGTACAGCACATCACCTAGCTTATCTATACCACAGTTAAAGCCAAGTGCTAGTACATGTGCTAGATCTATGTATGACCAAGTACCTACGTACTTACCCTCTCTAACAGTACACAAGCTAAAGCACGAGAGAGGACATAGTGAACAAGACACTGAATATACTTTGTAGAACTTCTCGATGTATTCCGGGGAAAACTCTCTCAGGTCATCCACATAGACATCACGGAAGTACTCACTGGGTATCAATGAGTGCTTCCACAGTAACTCTAGTAACTTCACTGAACCCACTCTAATCCACTCATTAAGCTCTGGAGTAGATTTCACGTACTCAAGATACCTTGAAACTACTCTCTCTAAAGCATCTATATTAGCGATGGGTAATTCTTTCACACCATCAATGACTATGGCCTTCAAATTCTTTGAACCCATAACAGCCCCTATGTCAGGTCCCTGTAATGGTCCTAACTTAGTGACAATAGTAGCTCCATGAACTAGCTTTGTACCTGCTATACCAATTGTGATTGTCGCTTCTGTACCAAAATCGTGGATTAACTCCATTAAGGTTGTTCGTGCATCTAGATTCCAGAGATTAGCTGCATCTTCGAAGAATACACCATCTTCCCTAATGTAGAGGATAGATGGCTTCTTACATCTACCACGTATCACTATAATATCATAACCACACTGCCTCAAGGCTGTACCTATGGGTGTTGGTACATCAACATCTACGTATGTCTTAGTGGAAAAGGATTTAGCTGCTATAACAGCAGTCCTAGTACCAAAAATTGGTATACCAGATAGAGGACTTGTTGCTATAACCATCAAACTCTCTGGTGCAAGAGCGCTCACCTTAGGCTCTTGAAGCGAATAGAGGTAGTAGAGAGCTAAACCCCTTCCACCTAAGAAACTAGCTATTGCTCTTCGATCTAGCTCAAAGACCCTCCACTTCATATTACTTAGATCAATGAAGAGGCCACGACTCCACCAACCACCTCTCAACATGAGGTACACCTACGGTATGTACTCAATAGCGTGTACAGGACACCACTTAACACACTCAGGATCGCCATCACAGAGGTCACAGATAAGTGGGTAACCAGTAGTAGGATCTATGGAGATAGCACCGTAAGGACACGCTACAACACAGCTATAGCATCTATCACAACGTGAGGTATCCAACTCAACAACATCACCGACAACATGCAATGCACCTCTAGAACATGCATTAACACAGTGCTTAACCCTACAGAACCTACAGACTCTTACATTCACCTTAATGAAATTACCATCAGTAATCTGCTCAACCTTAATCCTAGACCTCCCAGCAGCAAACACACCAAAGTGCCTGTACGCACAAGCAACTTGACAAAGTAGACAACCTATGCACCTCGATTCAGCAATCGTCAAGTGAGGCATAGTGACCTAAATTCCTATAGCTATAAGTACAATATGAACTTAACTGGGAGTATTCCTGAGAGATTCCACTACTACAACCTCATCCAGAGTACGACGATTACGAAGTCTCTTACCATCTCTTAACCTCCGTACCCTAGACCAAGTCTTCACCTTCCAGTAGATAACACCAACAGCAGTAGTAAGGAGTAGGAACACACCAACAGCAAGAACCAAACTCCTGAATGTCATGACAGGAACAACTACCTGAACCTCAGTACCGTTGCTGTAAACATCAACAAGCTTAACGAACTTACCAGACACAATCCTCAACCTTACACCCTCTACCTTAGGTACACTCAAAAATACAGATCCCTCACTACTAGCAGCTACCCTCTCAATAACTTCATCACCTAACAATACCTCAACTATAGCATCCTCAACAGGAGAGCCAAAGAGGTCACGTAGGTAAATGACAATATTCTTCAGAGGAACAGCAAGCACCACATCCGTACTCATTGTTAGGTTTGTAATCCGATACTTCGTTAGTACATGTCCTCTCCAAGTAAGTGATACTACGTAGCTGTGATTAGCTGGCAAGGGAATGACCGTACTTGAGGATAGAAGCTCCTTAACAGGTACCCTATAGATATAACCTAAGTCTTCACCCCTGATAACCAACTTCAATTCCCTACTCAAGCACAGTCTACCAAGAACACCTACATTACGTAATCTCACTTTAAGCTGAACAACATCGAGCTTTACCTTTATGGAGGTACTTGAAGTACCTATAGAAATCCTATCTCTATAAACTGTGTAGTTACCTAGCTTAATAACGAGTATGTAGCAGCCTGGTAGTACGTTACTGAACATCACTAAGCCACTACTAGCATTACTCGATAGCTCTATGGACGGATCCATAGCATTGACTAAACAAACCGTAGCATTTCTCAAGGGGTTTCCCTCAATATCCTCCAAATAGATCTCAAATGTCGTTGGTTTTAGCTCCAAGACTAGGCGATTACTGGGTACACTGAGATTCACGTACTTAAGAACTTCAACACCACCAATAAATATCGTCACATTAAATTCATGCAGAGTAAATCCTCTACGAACAATCACCACACCACTATGAGTGCTAACCCTAGTACTGGGTTCAATTCCTACATCCACGTACCTACCTGTAGTTCGTAGCTCAAGTACTAGGTCATCTACAGTGAACTTAACAAAGGGTTTACTGAGCCAATACGAGTTAGGTAGAGGACCGGAAGTAGCAGATCTACATGGCTTCATCCATGGTGGGCAAATACATAGATATCTACTTTCCGTAAATACCTTAGCTACTGTGTTATTTACGGGTATGTACCTGAGCTCAATAAGTTTGTAAGACCTAATAGATAGGTACAGTACTATGGGATTCTTGATGATTACATCTGAGAAAGCCCATAGTTTGTAGTATCTGAAGGCTACATGTAGACCATTTACGTAGCTTCTCAATTCCTTAACCTTAGTAATAGCTATGTACTCACCACTTATCTTCAAGGGGTCTTCCCTTGGAAGTACTAGCTCTATTACTGAGAAACCAGGTTTAGGTACTTTTACCTCAATTGGTCCTTTGATTTGTGATTTATTCACGATATTAACTAGGAGTGGTATAGAGAAAATTGGTAGTGGTCTATACTTGTCTACTTTGATGAAGATTGATGACCAAGGGCTGATCATGTCCTTAGTTATTTTCAACTTTACGAACTTCGGGGTGTAGGCAATACAGGAGTTTGTACGAAGTAAGTTCGCTGTAGTGCCTATGAATTTTATTCCATAACTACATTGTGGATCCAGATATACACTCACTACAGCACTGTTATTCATAGCGGAGACATTTAGAGGTACCCTAACTACCTTACCTGGATCAACTAGTAGTGTGATGTTGTAGTGAACTCCAGTATCGTACTCAATAATTACGAGTATACCAACTAAGTGAACCTCCGTTGTGAAAACTACTATGGATCCTACCAGTAGTGTTATGAGTAGTAGTGCTAGCAGCAGCAATCTCCATGTGACAGTGACATTACTGTACATACTTCACCAATGATGTACTTATTAGCGGATTAACATAGGTGAATCACTTAAGATAAAAGCATATATACACACATACTAGTACTACGTGAGGATTCTAAGAGAGGAGAGCTTAATGCTTGAGCTTGGTTACACAGTTCACGTACACTTCGGCACTAATTGGAACGAGATCTTCGATCTAGCGAATGAAGTGGGTGCTACACTGATTGAGATAGCTATGGATCATTTTGAGATACTACAGCAGCCAAATCTTCGCTACTTAGCACATAGAATAAAGGATCTAGCTACGAAGTATGGATTAGAAATTGGTGTTCAAAGTCCACGTATAGATGTTAATCCAGCATCACTGAATCCACATATTAGAGCAACTTCAGAGAAGGTACTCCTACAGTCCCTTAAGTTCGCTGCAGATTCAGGATCAAGGTACTTCGTGCTCCATCTAGGTCAATATAACTCAAAATACTACGGTAAGAGATACTACACAAGAGCGATGTTAAATGCTGTAAGTATTGTGAGGAAAGTTATTCGTGTTGCTGCTAGTTATGGAGTTGCTGTAGCTATAATCAATGAACCTAAAACACATGGTGAGAGTGAGTACCTGTGTGTAACTGTAAACGATGTGAAGAAGATAGTAACAGAACTACCGAATACCTACATAGCCTTAGACCTAGGTCACGCAAATACTGTTGAACCACCTCACGAGTACGTTAGCAAGCTACTGGATCTAATCGATAAGATATACCTAGTAAAGGTGCATGATAATGATGGTACAAGTGATCAACATCTACCAATTGGTAGAGGAAAGATAGATCTGAGCAGGGTACTCAGTTTACTCACTGAGAAAGGTTTTACAGGACCTCTAGTCGTTGACAATTTCACAATCAGTGACACTAAAACTTCATTGCTTAAGTTGAGCACGATAGTATCTCCATATCTAAAGAGATTATCAACAATGCATTGAATAGTGTAATTACCTTACTCACTACTGCATTTTACCTTTATTAAAAGGGAACAGTAACCTACTAACAGGTGAGTACATGATCTCCGTATTGCTACCGCTAACCCTAACCATAGTTGTTATAGCGTTCATAACGGGTCTCTACACCTGTTTTGCCACTCCAGCTAATATAATGGTTCTATGGAGAGAAAATACAATATTCTTCATAGTGACCTTCTCCACTCTCTTCATGTCGCTCATATTGTCTGTCATAGGTTTCAGAGCTGCTAGGTTTATGAGGGAATACGTAGTGTATGGCAATGAGATAGAGTCGGTTAGGTACTTAGTTTACGAAATTCTGTTCCTCTTAGCACTAGTTCTCTCGCTCGTGACCCTAATGCTGCATATACTGCATGTGCTAAGCTTAATTGGACCTATGTAGTTTTAGGTTTGGGTCTCTAGTAGTGCTCTTAACCTTGCTATTTCACGTTCCTTCTCTTCGAGTGCTCTCTTAAGTTCTTCATTCTCGTGCTCTAGTCTACTTACCTTCCTCCTAAGCTCCTCTATCTCAGCTATCTTCTCTTTCAGTGCTCTCTCCTGTTCCTCAAGTTCACGCCTCTTAGCATCTAACTTCTCTCTGAGTTCTACGAGTGCTGCTTCTTTAGATGCTAGTAATCTCTGATAACCAGCTAGTTCACGCTCTTTCTCAA